>NZ_JAMXIO010000036.1:0-33630 GCF_059651515.1 Oerskovia sp. 140933 | reverse complement strand
TCACGTGCGTGACGTCGTCGGGCCGCCTTCTGCGTCCCCGGACGAACGTGACCGCCGGGCGTCGCGCGCGGGCGGTCGGCGGGACGCGCCGCACGCGAGGATGAGGGCATGCGCCTCACCGCCCAGCTCGGAGACCTCACGACCGTCGACGTCGACGTGATCGTCAACGCCGCGAACTCCTCACTGCTCGGGGGCGGCGGGGTCGACGGCGCGATCCACGCCAAGGCCGGTCCCCGGCTGGTCGCCGCGTGCCGAGAGCTGCGGCGGACGACGCTGCCGGACGGGCTCCCCGTCGGCCAGGCCGTCGCGACGCCGGGCTTCGACCTGCCCGCTCGCTGGGTCGTCCACACCGTCGGTCCGAACCGGCACCGCGGCCAGACCGACCCCGCGCTGCTCGCCTCGTGCTTCACGCGCTCGCTCGACGTCGCGGCGGACCTCGGGGCGACGTCGGTCGCCTTCCCCGCGGTGAGCGCGGGTGTCTACGGGTGGGACGGCGACGAGGTCGCCCACGTCGCGGTGAAGGCGGTCCGTGCCTGGGGCGCCGACGGCGACCGGGGCGTGGTCGACGTGCGCTTCGTGCTGTTCACCGAGCGCCTGCTCCGCGCGTTCGAGCGGGCCCTCGCCCAGGACTGACGGTCCGTCCCGTTCACGGGGCGTTACGTCCTCCCGGACGCTGGACACCCCCTTGCTCCGCCCCGCGGGGACCGCCACCCTGTGGCCCATGCAGATCCACGACGTACCGGTCAGGTGGACGGCCGGCCGCACGGTCGGGTGTACGTAGGGCGACGGCGCGAGCGTGCACGAGCGCGCGTCGGCCCCCGTCGCCCGCGCCGTGCCCGTACCCGACCACCTCCGAAGGACCTGCCATGCCCGCACCCGAGAGCCCCGTCCCACCCCGGGACGCCACCGGCCCGGCGACCACCGCCACCCCCGACGCCCCTGCCACCCCTGCCGTCACGGTCGACGGCGTCCGCCGCGTCCACGTCTCCGAGGACTGGCTGGCGACCGTCGTCGGCCTGGCGGTCGTCGCCGTCGGCCTCCTCGGCCTGATCCCCGAAGGGCTGGTGCCCTGATGAGCGCGACGACCCCGGACACCGGCACGACCACCCGACCTGACGGAGCCGTCGGCGACGCCCCCCGGGCGAGCCTCGAGGACTCGGTCGTCCAGGACGGGCGGTCACCCGGGGCCGCCTACCTGGTCGCAGGCTTCGTCGTCCTCCTGGGCCTGGCCTGGCTGACCCGCTTCCTCGAGCAGAACGTCCCCGAGTGGCTCGCGGACACGCCCCTCGGCGGCGTCGCGAAGTCCGTCGAGTACCCGGTGTACGCGATCGCGCTCGGGCTCCTCGGCAACGCCGTGCTGTCGGCCGCGGGTCTCCGGTCGCGGCTCGCGGCAGCCTTCCGGACCGAGTTCTTCATCAAGACCGGCCTCGTGCTGCTCGGGGCGACCGTGAACCTGTCGCTCATCGTGTCGGCAGCCGGGCCCGCCATCGCGCAGGCCGTCCTGCTCATCACGCTGGTCTTCGGGTTCACGTGGTGGCTCGGCGGACGTCTCGGCGTGAACGACAAGCTCCGCGCGCTGCTCGCGAGCGCGGTGTCGATCTGCGGGGTCAGCGCGGCGATCAGCGCCGCGGGCGCCGTGCAGGCCAAGAAGGAGCAGCTCGCGTACGCGGCCAGCCTCGTCATCCTGTTCGCCCTGCCGTCGATCTTCGTCCTGCCCGCGCTGGCCGAGGCGCTGGGCCTGTCGCCCGCCGTCGCCGGGGCGTGGATCGGCGGGAACATCGACACCACGGCCGCCGTGACCGCTGCGGGGGCCCTGGCCGGGGACGAGGCCCTGCAGGTCGCGGCGATCGTCAAGACGACCCAGAACGCCCTGATCGGGGTCGTCGCGATCGCCCTGACGGCGTGGTTCGCGTTCCGCGTGGACCGGGTCCCGGGAGCGGCGGCGCCCCGATGGAGCGAGCTGTGGGTCCGCTTCCCCAAGTTCGTCCTGGGGTTCCTGCTCGCCTCGGTCGTCGCGACGGTCTACGTCAGCTCGGTCGGGGCGGACGCGGCTGCGGCGGACATCGCGATCCTCAAGTCGCTCAGCACGGTGTTCTTCATCATCGCGTTCGTGTCGATCGGTCTGGAGTTCAACGTGACGGCGGTCCGGGAGGCGGGCTGGAAGCCCGTCGTGGTGTTCGGGTCGGCGGCGCTCTTCAACCTCGTCGTGGGGCTCGCGCTCGCGAGCGTCCTGTTCGCGAACCTGGAGATCTGAGCACCCGCCCGGTGCCGTGATCCCGGAGGCCCGTCGCGCACGTCGCGACGGGCCTCCGCGCGTGCGGCCCCCCGGTACGCGTCCGTGCGTCCGACGGACGCCTGGTCGGTCGCGGGAACGCGCTCGTCGATGACCGACGCCGTTCTTTACCAACTTGTGATTTTCGAAGTATCAGATACTTGCTTTCCTTCCTCTCCTGGCCGTTGCTAGCGTCGGCCGCGATCTATCTGATACTCGAAGTCGCACCAAGGTGATGGGCTCTTCGGGATCAGACCGGCAACGACGCCGGCCACGAGAGGACCTCGCACATGACCAACCACGCTTCCCCGCGCGTCTCACGCGCGCACTCAGCCCTGACCATCGGCGCACTGGTCGCGTTGGCGCTCGCCGTCATCGTGCTCGTCGCCTACCTGCTCATCTTCAACGGCAAGGTCGCCGACGGCGCCACGCGCCTCGACGACGGAGCCTCCCGCCTCGAGGCGGGCGCGGCCGAGCTGTCCGACGGCGCCCAGCGCGCCGAGGACGGCGCGGGCAAGCTGGCAGACGGCTCCCAGGACCTCGAGGACGGCGCCAAGAAGCTGTCGACCGGCGCGACCCAGGCCTCGACCGGCGCGACCCAGCTCGCGGACGGCGGCGTGACCGCGCTCGACGGTGCAGCACAGCTCGCCGCCGGGGCCGACGAGCTCAACGCCGGAGCTGCCAGGCTGGCCCCCGGGGCCGCGGAGGCCGCAGACGGTTCGAGGAAGCTCGCCGCCGGGGCGCAGACCCTCGACGGCAAGATCTCCGCCGAGCTGGCACCGGGAGCCACCAAGGTCTCCGACGGCACGGCCAGGGCATTCGCCGGATCGGGCGAGCTCAGCAAGGGCCTCAACACCGAGCTCGCCCCCGGAGCATCGCTGCTGCTCGCCGGATCGGGCGAGCTCAGCAAGGGCCTCAACACCGAGCTCGTCCCCGGAGCGTCGCTGCTGCTCGCCGGATCGGGCGAGCTCAGCAAGGGCCTCAACACCGAGCTCGTCCCCGGAGCGTCGCTGCTGCTCGCCGGATCGGGCGACCTCAGCAAGGGCCTCAACACCGAGCTCGCCCCCGGAGCATCGCTGCTGCTCGCCGGATCGGGCGACCTCAGCAAGGGTCTCAACACCGAGCTCGCCCCCGGAGCAGCCCGAGCCTTCGCCGGGTCACAGACGCTCACCACTGGCCTCAACGACAAGCTCGCCCCGGGGGCCGCCAGGGTCGCCGACGGCGCCGCCCAGCTCCACGCCGGATCCGGCGACCTGAGCGGCAAGCTCACGAGCGAGCTGGCCCCGGGCGCAGCGGACCTCGCGCTGGGGGCTTCGACCCTCTCGACCGGTGCGGCCGGAGCCGCCACGAGCAGCAGCTCCTTGGCCACCGGTGCCCGCGGCGTCTCCGACGGCGCGACCGCACTTGCCGGCGGCTCCGCCACCGTCGCGGCCGGCGCAGCTCAGCTCCATGACGGCGCGAGTGCGCTGGCCGCCGGGTTGGACCAGGCAGCGGTCTCGGCGAAGTCGTTGAAGGACGGATCGGCGGGAGTCGCAGCAGGTGCCGCTGGCGTGGAGTCCGGTGCCGCGGACCTTGCCACCAGTCTTGCCGCTGTGTCGGACGCGGTACCGGCCGACTCTCCCCTGAAGGCCCAGCTCGATCGGCTCGCAGGTGCCGCCGCTGAGCTCTCGGCGGGCGCATCGTCCGTCGAGTCCGGGGCGAAGAAGGTCGCCGAGGGAACTGCCCAGCTCCACGTGGGACTGGCCGGGGAGAAGGGGCTCGTGAACGGCGCCCGGTCCCTGACGGCGGGATCCGCCACCCTCAAGACCGGGAGCGCGGACCTCGACAGGGGTGCCCAGACCCTGAAGACGGGAGCGAAGCAGGTATCCGACGGGGCCGGACAGCTCTCCGTCGGGCTGGGCGATCTCTCGCGCGGCGCTGCACAGGTCAAGGCCGGGTCGCAGCGCGTCGCCACGGGCGCCGAGGCCGCCGCCACCGGCGCAGCAACGCTGAGCACCAAGCTCGGCGAGCTCGCCCCCGGCGCCGCCGAGGTCGCGACCGGCGCGAAGGACGCCGCCACCGGCGCCACCACCCTCAACACCGGACTCGGCGCACTCGCCCCCGGCATCCAGAAGGCCGCCACCGGCGCCACCACCCTCAACACCGGACTCGGCGCACTCGCCCCCGGCATCCAGAAGGCCGCCACCGGCGCCACCGACATCACCAACGGTCTCGGCGCACTCGCCCCCGGCATCCAGAAGGCCGCCACCGGCTCCACCGACATCACCAACGGTCTCGGCGCACTCGCCCCCGGCATCCAGAAGGCTGCCACCGGCTCCACCGACATCACCAACGGCCTGGGCCGCCTCGCCCCCGGCATCCAGAAGGCCGCCACCGGCGCCGGCGACCTCAACACCGGGCTCAGCGCACTCGCCCCTGGCGCCCTCAAGGTCTCCGACGGGGCCTGGGCGGCGGCGGACGGGGCGGGCACGCTCTCGACCAAGCTCGGCGAGCTCGCTGCGGGCAACACGAAGCTTGCCACGGGCGCCCGGGACCTGTTCGCTGGGACGACCCGGCTCGAGACCGGGTCGCTGAACCTGCACACCGGCATCAACGCCCTCTCGAGCGGTGCGACGACCCTGGCCGCCGGCAACGCCGCTCTCGCCGAGGGCGCGGGCACGCTGCACGCCGGCACCACGACGCTGGCCGACGGTGCAGGAGAGCTCGCCGAGGGCACCACGACGCTGGCCGAGGGTGCGGGGACGCTGGCCGACGGCACCGTCGAGATCTCCGACGGGACGACCAAGATGAAGTCGGACGTCGAGAACAGCCCGGCAGGCAAGCTCTCGCTCGGCATGTCGGCGATCGCGGGCGGCAGCCTGCTCGCCGGTGTCGTCGGGATCGGACTGGGACTGCGCCGCCGGCTCACCATCTGAGCAACGGCAGACCAGCGCGTTCCCGCGCGGCGCCTCACAGTCGACGGTGACGCCGCGCCTCTCGAGGGCGGTGGGAACCGCGTCCCTGACCTGGGCGCGGTTCCCACCGCCCTCGCTCCGTGTCAGCGGCGGAGCCACACCACATGCCGATCGCGCCTCTACTTGCCAATTGGGAAAGTAGATGCTTCGATGTACGACATGAGCAACGACGCCCCCACCACGACCACCCCGACCCCCCGCGAGGCGGAGGCCGCCCTCGACCTCGCCGCACGGAGCACCGCGAGGACCGCGGGAATCGGTCACCGGTGGGTCCGGAGCCTCCTCCTCGCCTGGGCGGCCATGACGATCGCCGTCGTGCTGCTCGTGGGCCTCGGGGGGATCCCCGGGATCGTGATCGGTTCACTGATCGGCCCCCTGTTCGCCGGCACGATCGCGATCTGGGCCGCCCGCCAGGGCATCCGGGCGCGCAGCCTGAACGGCCGCTACCTGCTCGCGGTCGTCCTCTGGGCCGTGCTCTACGGCGCGACGCTCGTCCTCGGTCTGCCGGCCCAGGCGGGCAACCTCGCCTACTGGCTCCCCGCGGCGCTGGTCACCGTCGTCCCGATGGTCGCGGTCGCTCTCCTGCCTCGCCACGCGGGACGCACGGCATGACCGCGTCGCACCCCCGCCACCGGCTCGACGACGTGATCCACTCCCCCGTCCGCCTCTCGGTCGTCGCGGCGCTCGCCGGGGTCGAGAAGGCCGACTTCAAGTCGCTGCGCGACGCGATCGAGGTGTCCGACTCGGCACTCTCCAAGCAGCTCACGGTTCTCGAGGACGCCGGGTACGTGGAGATCACCAAGGACCGCGTCGGTCGGCGGCCACGGACCTGGGCCGCCCTCACGCCATCCGGTAGGACCGCACTGACCGGGCATCTCCAGGCGTTGCGCGCGATCGCGGAGCAGCAGCTCCCCCCTCGGGTCGCCGACGTCTGATCCGCAGGCCTCCGCGAGCTCGGGCCGTGCACAGGCGCGCGACCGCGCGACGTCCTCCACAGCGCGCCGACCGGACCGGCCGTGTGTGGGCGTCGTGCGCAAGAGTGGGGTCATGACCACGACCGACGCCACCGACCAGCACGCCCCCGAGCCCACGGCGCCGCTCGCCGCACCGGCCGACGCACCTGCGGTCCCGGCCCCGGGCGCCCGCTGCTTCGGCGACGGCGACCCGCTCTACGAGGAGTACCACGACATCGAGTGGGGGCGGCCGGTCCACGGGGACGAGGCCCTGTTCGAGCGGCTCGCCCTCGAGGCCTTCCAGTCCGGCCTCGCGTGGATCACGGTCCTGCGCAAGCGACCGGCGTTCCGCGCAGCGTTCGCGGGCTTCGACCCGCAGGTCGTCGCACGCTTCACCGAGGAGGACGTCGAGCGGCTCCTCCAGGACGCGACGATCATCCGCAACCGCATGAAGATCGAGGCGACCATCTCGAACGCACGCGCCCTGCTGGCGCTGCACGAGCAGGGCCGGACGCTCGACGAGCTGTTCTGGTCGTTCGCCCCGGGAGGTTCCCGAGCGCCCGACGACGGCACCCCTGCCGACCGACCACGTCCCCGGACGTTCGCGGACGTCGCAGCCAGCACCCCCGAGTCAGTCGCCCTGGCCAAGGCGCTCAAGAAGGAGGGTTTCCGGTTCATCGGCCCGACGACCGCCTACGCGGCCATGCAGGCGTGCGGGCTCGTGGACGACCACCTCGCGACGTGCCCGGTCGTGACCGGGACCCCTGGGAGGCCCGGGAGCGGCGACAGCACGGGGGACGCCGGGTAGCCCGGACGCCGACCTGTCGGGCCCTGTCGGCCGCCACGACCGCCTCGCCCCAGGGCCGACGGGCCTGTCCACCCTCTGAGATGCGACCATGGGGCAATGTCCTCGTACGTCAGCGTCCTCGACCTCTTCTCCGTCGGCATCGGGCCGTCGAGCTCGCACACGGTCGGCCCCATGCGTGCGGCCACGACGTTCGCGCGCTCGCTCGACGAGCAGGGGCTCCTCGACCAGGTGACCGGGGTGAAGGTGGTGCTGTGCGGGTCGCTCGGCGCGACCGGCATCGGGCACGGGACACCCGACGCCGTGGTCGCCGGTCTGCGCGGGCTCGACCCGGAGACGTGCGACCCCGACGAGGTGCCGGGGTGCTGGGAGCGCCTCGGCGACGGGCACGAGGTCCGGCTCCTGGGCCGCCGCACGGTGACCATGTCGAGCGCCGACGTCCGCCTCGCGCCGCTCACACGCCTGCCCGGGCACCCCAACGGGATGCGGTTCACGGCCCTCGACGCGGGCGGCGCGGCCGTGGCCGAGCAGGTGTACTACTCGGTCGGCGGCGGGTTCGTGCTCACGCAGGAGGAGCTCGACGCCGCCGCGGCGAACGAGGAGGCCCAGCACGCAGCCGAGCTCGCGGGCGCCCCGATCGACCCGGCCACCGAGCCTGCGGACGTCCCGCACCCGTTCGCCAACGCGGCCGAGCTCCTCGCGTCGTGCACCCTGGAGGGGCGCAGCATCGCGGAGACCGCGTGGGAGAACGAGGTGTCGTTGCGGCCCGCCGCAGAGGTCGGCGAGGGTCTCGACCGGATCTGGCGCACCATGAGCGAGTGCGTCGACGCGGGCCTGGACCGCCGCGGGATGCTTCCGGGGAGGCTCAAGGTCCGCCGTCGGGCCCGGGCGCAGCGCGAGAAGCTCGAGGCCGCTGAAGCCGCGAGCGGGGCGACCGCACACAACGACCACTCGATCGAGTGGCTCCAGGCCTACGCCATGGCCGTCAACGAGGAGAACGCCGACGCCCGTCGCGTCGTCACGGCCCCCACGAACGGGGCCGCGGGCATCATCCCCGCGGTCGGCAGGCACTTCCTGCGGATACACCCCGACCTCGCGGCCGACGAGGACGCCGCACGCCTCGCCATGCGCACGTTCCTGCTCACGGCAGGAGCGATCGGGGCGCTCTACAAGCGCAACGCGTCGATCTCGGGGGCCGAGGCCGGGTGCCAGGGCGAGGTCGGCTCGGCCTGCTCCATGGCGGCGGGAGCCATCTGCGCGGTGCTCGGCGGCACCCCGGCGCAGGTGGAGAACGCCGCGGAGATCGCGATGGAGCACAACCTGGGGCTCACGTGCGACCCGGTCGGCGGACTGGTCCAGGTCCCGTGCATCGAGCGCAACGCGATCGCGGCCTGCACCGCGGTCTCGGCCGCCAAGCTGGCTCTCCAGGGGGACGGCGCGCACGTCGTCTCCCTGGACACGGTCATCGAGACCATGCGCCAGACGGGGCTCGACATGTCGACCAAGTACAAGGAGACCTCGACGGGTGGCCTCGCGGTCAACGTCATCGAGTGCTGAGGCGCTCCGCGCGACGGGGTGCCGAGGCGCTCCGCGCGACCGGGTGCCGAGGCGCTCCGCGCGACCGGGTGCCGAGGAACGGCCTCTCCCGCGCGCCGCGCCCCGGGCGGCCCGGGGCCGCGCCTGACATGATGACGAGATGTC
Organism: Oerskovia sp. 140933; assembly: GCF_059651515.1. Lineage (NCBI taxonomy): Bacteria > Bacillati > Actinomycetota > Actinomycetes > Micrococcales > Cellulomonadaceae > Oerskovia > Oerskovia sp. 140933. The sequence continues at coordinate 24,945 of NZ_JAMXIO010000036.1, read as the reverse complement.
CGGCTCGTCCCGCGAGGCAGCACGTGCCGCACCGAGACCACGCGTCCGGTTGCGCGCTCTGGTCGCGCCCCTGACGTCGGGGGCGACGGTGCGGGCCGGGGTCTTCCTGGTCGTGGGCGGCGTGGTCGCCGGAGCGTACGGGCTGCTCGGCGCAGGGTTCGTGCAGATGTTCGCCGAGCCGCGGACCGCAACTCCCACTACCGTCGTGCTCGCGATCGTCGCGACGGTCCTGGCGGCCGTGCCCCCCTTCCTCGCACCGGTCCGCACGGTCGAGGTCCTCGCGGTGCGCACCCTGCTCGACGTCGACGTGCCCGTCCCGTCGGGCCCGCCGAGCGCTTCCGCCCGGTGGCGTGCTGCGGCCTGGTTCACGCTCCACCTGCTGCTCGGCCTCGTCGCGGTCGCAGTGCTGCTGGTCGTGGTACCCCTCGTGCTGGACCTCGTGCTCTCGGTGTTCGGTGCGCCGTTCGTCGAGCCCGGGTGGATGACCGGTGTGCTGGCCGGCGAGGCGGCTCGCATCGCGGCCGCGCTGCTCGTTCTCGCCTCCTTGCCGTACGTCGTCGTCGGGGCGCGCGCGGTGCTGCGGTCGGCGGCGCCGGTGCTGCTGGGGCCCGACCAGAGCGAGCGGATCGCCGAGCTCGAGACGCAGGCCGCGCGCCTGACCGCACGCAACCGCCTCGCGCGCGACGTGCATGACGGCGTCGGTCACGCCCTGACCATCACCGTGCTCCAGGCCGCGGCGGCGAACCGCACCCTGGAGACCGACCCGCAGGCCGCACGGCGTGCGCTCGAGGCCATCGAGGAGACGGGGCGCCGCGCCCTGACGGAGCTCGACGACCTGCTGCGCCGCCTGCGCGACCCGGGGAGCGACCCGGGGAGCGACGCGCCGGCCGGCCACGACGACGACGTCGCGATGCTCGTCCGCCACGCGCGCGCGGCGGGCGCAGACGTCACGCTGCGCCTCGTGGGCGAGGTGGGCCGGGCTCCGCTGACGGTCACGCGCGAGATCTACCGGATCGCCCAGGAGTCGCTCACCAACGCGTTGCGGCATGCGCCGGGAGCACCGATCCACGTCCGGGTGGTCCGCGCGGACGACCTGAGGATCGAGGTCCGGCACCCGTGGTCGTCCCCGCCGGGAGGGGCGTCGGTGCGGCGGGGCCGGGGGCTGCCGGGGATGCAGGAGCGGGTGACCGCGCTCGGGGGCACGCTGTTCGCGGGGCCCGACGGCGGGGCGTGGGTCGTGCGGGCGTCGTTGCCGCTCGGAGCTCGCGGCGCCGCGTCGGACGAGGTGGCCTCGTGAGACGGACGAGCCCTGACGTGCCCGAGCGGCCAGGGAGCGGTGGCGCACGGACGGGTCCCGGCGGGGTCCTGCGTGTCCTCGTCGTCGACGACGAGCCTCTGGTCCGGGTGGGCCTGCGGGTGATCCTCGACGCCGAGCCAGACCTCGAGGTCGTCGGGGAGGCCGCGGACGGTGCCGAGGTGCCTGGCGCGGTCGAGGCGACCCGGCCCGACGTCGTGCTGCTCGACGTCCGCATGCCGCGTGTCGACGGGATCGCCGCGACGCGCGCGATCGTCGCCCGTGCCTCCGCTCCCCGGGTCCTCGTCATGACGACGTTCGAGAACGACGACCACGTGCTCGACGCGCTGCGTGCGGGGGCGCACGGCTTCCTCCTCAAGCGGGCCCGCCCAGAGGACCTGGCCCAGGCCGTGCGGGTCGTGGCCCACGGGGAGTCGTTGCTGTTCCCCGACGCGGTGCGACGGCTGGCGACCGCCCGCCCGGCACGAGGTGATGCCCTGCGGTCGTCACGGCTCACGGAGCGCGAGGGCGAGGTGCTGCGCCTCATGGCCACCGGGAGGTCCAACCAGGAGATCGCCCGCGAGCTGTACCTCGGGGTCGAGACGGTGCGCACCCACGTGGGCAACCTGCTCGCCAAGCTCGGCGTCCGCGACCGCACGCAGGCCGTCGTCGCTGCGTACGAGTCGGGTTTCGTGTTGCCGGGCACCTGAGCCCGCTGGTCACGTCGCTGAACCCGGGTCCGTTCACCCGTGCGGGGGACCTCGCTCACCGGGTCGGGTGATCCTGCCCCGGCCGCGCGCCGGGAACCTGGAGGGACAGCTCGCCGGGACCGCCGGCGGCCGTCACCTCGGGAGACACCATGGACGACACCGACCTCACGACCACGACGTCAGCACGAGCCGGCCACCGTCCGCACGGTCCCGCCGGCGCAGGGCCGGACGGGGGGACGCGCCCTCCCGGGGACGCCCCACGGTGGCCGCGGTGGGTCCCGGGTCTCACGGTCGGGTGGTGGCTCGCTGGAGCCATCACAGCGCTCACCGCCGTCCTCGTCGGACGTCACCTGCCTGTCGGGGCGTCGACGCCCGACGCAGCCGGCACGATCGTCGACTCCGTCCCCAGCGGCAGCCTGACCGCGTTGCTCGCCACCCTGGGACTGGTCGGGGCGGCGCACGCCGCTTGGATGACGTCACGTGCCGACCGCCCGACGTCGCGCCGGGTGCGCACCGCGGCGGCCACGGTCACCGTGCTCGTCGCGGCGCTCGGTGTCGTGTTCGCCGACACCAGCCTGCTCGCCCGCCTGGGATACCTCCCGGTGGTCCTGGTCCGGGCGCCGTTCGACCCGGAGCTCGCGAGGGCCTTCGACCAGTACGTCGCGCCGGCGTTCCTGCTCCAGCTCGGCGTGCTCGTGGCCCTGGTCCTCCTCGCCGCCACGACCGTCCTCTTCGTCCGGCGCAGCAGCGGGGCGTGCGAGGCCTGCGGTCGCCTGGACGAGCCGACCGACGGCCACGCACCGGCACCCGCCGGGGAGACCTCCGCGTCGCCGTCGGGCATCGTGGCCTGGGGACGCCCCGCCGCGATCGTCGCGGCGATCGTCCCGTGCCTGTACGCGGTCACGCGGCTGGTCTGGGTGCTGGGGTACCCGCTCGGGCTCGACCCCGAGATGTACGAGCAGGACGCCGGCCGGCTGGTCGCCCCCGCGGTGGGGCTCGCACTGTTCGCGCTGGTCGGAGCGGTGCTGACTCTCGGCCTGGTGCAGCGGTGGGGAGAGGTCTTCCCCCGCTGGATCCCGGGCCTGTCCGGGCGACGGGTCCCCGTCGCGCTCGCCGTCGTCCCCGGCTCGGTGGTCGCGGTCGCGATCCTCCCGGCGGGCCTCTCGATGATCAAGGGCCTCCTGGAGATGTCCCCGGCAGAGGTCCTGTCCGGCTGGGCCGCGTTCGGTCCTGGTGTGCTCTGGCCCCTGTGGAGCGTCGCTCTCGGGATCGCCGTGGCCGCGTACGCGACCCGGCGTCGTGGCACGTGCCGAGCCTGCGGCCGGGCCCCATCGGGCGCCACGTCTCACCTCGCCCGATGAAGCGGGCGTCCTTGTGCCAAGGTGGGAGACCAGCACCTTCGACGAGCGGATCCCATGCACCAGACGCACCTCCCGTCCCCCACCCCTCCGGTCGAGCGCCTGCACCTCTCGGCGCGGCTCGAGGACCGCCTCCGGGCGGCCGCGGTGAAGTTCTTGCGGGCGCGGGGCTGGACGCCGCGCATCGAGGCGTACGTCGGGTACGGCACCGAGGAGTCGGTGCGGGTGCTGGCGCGCGTGCTGCTGAGCCGCCCGCGGCGACGGGCGGACCTGGTCTGGAACCGCCGCGGGTGGCGCAACTACCTGACGGTGTCCGCGCCTGCCGAGGTGGTGCGCGCGTCGGTGACGCGCACCGACGACCAGGGGGGCGCGGAGCGCCTCGTGACGGACCTGGTCGCGGACCGCGACGGGTACGTCGACGGGATGCTCGACGTCTCGCTCGCGCCGGGGTGGCACGACGTCGAGCTCGCGACGGCGAGCGGCGCGACCGCGACGGCGCGCGTCTTCGTGGTGGGGCACGGCCGTCGGCTGGGGGTCGTGAGCGACATCGACGACACCGTGATGGTCACCATGGTCCCCAGCCTGCTGCGTGCGGTGTGGAACACGTTCGGCCTCCACGCGAGCGAGCGGCGGCCCGTACCCGGCATGGCGGACCTGTACCACGGCATCGCCTCTGTACATCCGGAAGCCCCGTTCGTGTACCTGTCGAACGGCGCGTGGAACACGGCGGGCAACCTCGAACGCTTCCTCGACCGCAACGGCTTCCCTCCCGGTGCGCTCCTCCTGACCGACTGGGGACCTACGGCCACGGGCTGGTTCCGCAGCGGCCAGGAGCACAAGGGCAACGCGATCGATCGTCTGGTGCGCGAGCTGCCCGACGTCGGCTGGCTGCTGCTCGGTGACGACGGCCAGCACGACCCGGAGATCTACGCGGCCGCCGCGACGCGGCACCCGACGCACGTGGCGGCGATCGGCATCCGTCAGCTCACGCCCACGGAGAAGATCCTGGCCCACGAGCCCCCGGCACCGACGTCGGGCAGGGGCGGCGGGACGTTCCTCGGGACGCTGCCCGGTCCGCGCCGACCCCGGCGCCCGGTGCACGGCGTCCCCACGGCAGGCGGGCCCGACGGCGCAGCCCTGGCTCGGGACCTCGGGCGCGCCCTGCGCTGAGCCCGGCCCGGGCCCGGGGCGCGACCGGGGCCGTCGTTCAGGCCTGCGGGGCCAGGGCCGCGATCATCGGGTCGTCCTTGTCGATCATGCCCATCTTCGCCGCACCACCCGGCGACCCCAGGTCGTCGAAGAACTCCACGTTCGCCCGGTAGTAGTCGCTCCACTCCGACGGCACGTCGTCCTCGTAGTAGATCGCCTCCACCGGACACACCGGCTCGCACGCACCACAGTCCACGCACTCGTCAGGATGGATGTACAACGACCGCTTGCCCTCGTAGATGCAGTCCACCGGACACTCCTCGATGCACGCCTTGTCCTTCACGTCCACACAAGGCTGAGCAATCACATAGGTCACGGCGGACCACCTTTCTGAGGGATTCTGGCTGCCCGCAGGAAAGGCCCCGGCAGCGTCGCGCGTGGTGCGCGCCGCGGTGCCGGGGCCTTTCCCGTTCACGCGGGTCTCGTCATGACGGGCGCGGGGCACCGTCACGGGTCACGAGGGTCAGGCGGGGATGATGAGGCCTTCGCCCTGGGTGCGGGCGCGGGCGAGGCGTGCGTCGGCGTCGGCCCAGTTGACGAGGTTCCACCAGGCGGTGACGTAGTCGGCGCGCACGTTCTGGTAGTCGAGGTAGTAGGCGTGCTCCCAGACGTCCAGGAGGACGATCGGGACCAGGCCCAGGGCGATGTTGCCCTGCTGGTCGTAGAGCTGGACGATGATGAGCTTCTTGCCCAGGGTGTCCCAGGCGAGGATGGCCCAGCCCGAGCCCTGGACGCCTGCGGCGACGGCCGCGAAGTGCTTCTTGAACTTCTCGAACGAGCCGAAGTCCTCGGCGATGGCTGCCGCGATGTCGCCGGTGGGCACGCCGCCGCCCTCGGGGGAGAGGTTGGTCCAGAACGCGGAGTGGTTGACGTGGCCGCCGAGGTTGAACGCGAGGTTCTTCTCGTGGAGGTTGACCGCGGCCAGGTCGCCCGAGTCGCGGGCCTCGGCGAGCTTCTCGAGTGCCGTGTTGGCCCCGGTCACGTAGGCCTGGTGGTGCTTGGAGTGGTGCAGCTCCATGATGCGGCCGGAGATGTGGGGCTCGAGTGCGCCGTAGTCGTACGACAGCTCGGGAAGGGTGTAGACAGCCATGGTGAGTCCTCTCGATCGGTGTCGGCCACGCTAGGACCTCAACCGTGGTTGAGGTCAAGTCGGACGCCCTCGGGGCGCGGCGGTGGCGGGCGGACCCGCCGGGCGCGATCCCTGGGCACGTGGCCCTCCCCCGAGCACATCATGACCGCGCAGGTCCTGCACGTCCTTCTCAGGAACGGGCGTGTCCGCGGCTGCCGAACCCGAGGTTGGTCAGGGTTGCCCGTCGTGCTGCCTGACCAACCTCGGGTTCGGCAGCCGGCGGGGACGCGACGCTCAGCTCGCGCGCTGCTGCCCGCTCATCGCGTGGATCGAGTCCATGACCTGGTCGGTGAGCTCGCGCCGCGCCTGGGCGGGCTTGCCGGACGTGATCTGACGCGCCGGATCGATGGGCGCGCCGAACTCGACCGTCACGCGGTGGATCCGCGGGAGGCGCGACCCGACGGGCTGGACCTTGTCCGTGCCCTTGATCGCGACGGGCACGATCGGGGCGTGCCCCGCGAGCGCGAGCCACGCGACGCCGGTGTGCCCCTTGTGGAGCCTGCCGTCGCGCGAGCGCGTCCCCTCGGGGTAGATCCCGAACGCACCTCCGCGGTTGAGCACCTCGAGAGCGTCCTCGAGCGAGCGCTGCCCGGCACGCGGGTCGTCGCGCTGCACGGGGATGTGGCCGAGGGTCGTGAAGAACCAGCGGGACACGCGGCCCTTGAGCCCGGTGCCGGTGAAGTACTCGGCCTTGGCGAGGAACGTGACGTGCCGGGGCGCGACGATGGGGATGAGGAGCGAGTCGACGAACGACAGGTGGTTGCTCGCGAGGATCACGGGTCCCCGGCGGGGGATGTTGTTGAGCCCGGTCACGCGTGGCCTCAGCAGAGTGAAGGCCAGGAGCGACAGGATCAGCTTCAGCACCCGGTACGTCATCCGTACATTGTGCACCGACGTGCAGCGGGGCCCGACGGCGCGCTCCCACCCCGGGCGGTCGCCGGGCGGACGGGGCCCGGGGTGCCGGGGAGAACACGCGGTCGTGCACGGATGTTCACGGCACATGGTTCGTTGCGCAGTCCAGGCGACGCGGGCGGACGAACCATGAGACCCGCGATGCTCTCGCGCGAGACGTCGGGTGCGGGAAGGGCAGGGTCTGATATCCATCCATCATGGACAGACGACCCCTCTCACAGGTCCGGGCCGACGCCGTGGCCTCCCTGGTGCGCCTGGTGACGGCACCGGACGACGCGAGCGACGGCACCTTCCTGCGCCGTGAGGTGGCCGCCCGCATGATCGAGGCGCGCGCGCACTTCATCACCAAGGACGGTCGCCCGGACTGGTCCGGCCGCACGTACGCCTACCGGGAGTTCACACGCGAGGTCTTCAGCGACGCCGGGATCTCGCGCGAGGACGCGCCGACGATCCAGGCGGCGATCCGCTACCACTCCGGGAACCTCGTCCGGAAGGTCGTGCCCGAGGAGGACCTGGCCTCGGCAGGCTTCACCCTCCAGGAGTCGCCGCGCGAGCGCTCCGCGACCCGTCGCGCCGAGCGCTCGGAGGCCACCCGCCTCGTCGAGTCGGGCGGTCCCCTGGAGGGTGACGACCTTGCCCGCGCGGTGCTCCTCGCCGCCTCGGTGCTCGCCCGCGCCTCCCGCGGGTCCGTCCTCGGGCTCCCCGCCGTCTCCCGTCAGGACGTCGAGGAGAACCTGCGGTCGCTGTCGTCCCGGGCGGCGCACCTCGCCGGAGCCGACGGCTGAGCGGACGCCCCTGCAGCCGCGCCGGACCCCTCAGCCGAACCCCCTGAGCTTGCCCGGCATCGCGCTGAAGATCCTGCCGTCGACCGACCTGAGCGTCCACGTATCGACCGGGATCTTCGTGGACCACCGCGTGCTGCCGTCGGCCAGGTCGATCGAGAACCACCGGGCGTCCTCGGCCCGCTCGCTGCCCAGGACGACCGTCAGCGCCCCGCGTCCGGCGAACGCCACGGGGCTGCCGCTGGCCACCGAGCCGTCGCTTTCCGGGGCCTTCCACGTCCAGACCTCCTCGCCCGTCATGCTGTCGACGGCCACGGCCCCGGGATACGTCGCGACGACGGTCAGGTCCTGGGTCGTGAGGAGGATCTGGTTGGTGTACCGGGAGAAGGTCCACAGCTCGCGCCCCTCCTCGTCGAGGGCCACGAATCCCGAGCCGTTCTGGGAGTACAGGAGCGGCGGGGCGGTGCCGTCCGTCGCGTCCGGCTCGAGGAAGGAGCCCTCGGCGGACCACACCGGCGTCCCGTCCGCCTCGAGAAGCTCGGTGGCACCACCGTTCCAGGGCGTGAGTGCCAGCCGCCCGTCCCGGAGCGGCTGGACGAAGCCCTCCTCGTCGTCCCAGGGCAGGGTCTCGCCCTCGAGCGTGAGCGTGGCGCTGACCTCGCACCCGCCGATCGAGATGATGCCGCCCGCGTCGTAGAAGTGGAGAAGGCCCGGGTACCGGGTGGTCGTCCCGTCCTCCTGCTGGATCTCGCAGGCCTCGGCCTGGTCGGTCGCCCCGTCGTGCGGGATGGTCCGGGTCCACCGGACCTCTCCCGTCCCGGCGTCCTCGACCGTGATGACGACGTCGCGACCGTCCCGGGCCCCCCGGACCAGGTCGCCGTCGTCCAGCACCCCGGAGAGGCCGCGCGCGGGGTCCAGGTCGCGGCGGGCCAGCACCTCGCCGTCGAGCCCGACCACGGCGACCATCGTCGAGGAGTCGCCGGGAAAGAGCTCTGCGGCCCCCCCTCCGCCCAGACAGGTGACCTTCGTGCGGGCGGCGATCGTGGCCGCGGAGGCGTCGTCCGCCTGGCAATGGAAACCTGCCAGCGACTCGAGCCGCCAGACCTCCTCGCCCGTGGCCTGGTCGTGGGCCACGAGGGCGTCGTCCTGCGACACGAGGACACGGTTCCCGGCGAACACCGGCCAGGCCTCCCCGCCGTCCACGCCCCAGACCTCGCGGGGCGGCTGCGTCAGTCCGACGACCCCGCCGTGCGCGGTGCGCAGCTCCGCGTCCGCCTGGCGGGCGCGGGCCATGTCCAGCGCGGTGAGCCCACCGAGGACGAGGACGAGCGCCCCGGCCACGCCGGTGACGACCAGGCGCCGACGGCGCCGCGCCAGAGGGTCGGTCGGGACCGGGACGACGCCGTCCTCACCGCCGCTCGTGCCGGCACCATCGGTCGCGGCGGCACCATCGGTCGCGGCGGCACCGTCGGTCGCGGCGGCACCGTCGGTCGCGGCGGGAGCGAGGTTATCGGGCGGGGTGTCGGCCGGGCCCGAGGGCGCGCCTGGACGCGGGGGTCGCGGCGCGAACGGGTCGTCGACGTCGTCCAGCTCGTCGACCGCCTCGAAGGCGAGCTGGCGGGGTTGCTCTCGTCGTCGAAAGGGCACGCCCGGAGCCTAGCGGCCCGGGCGTGCCCTGTGGCGGGTGCGCTCAGCGTGCGGCGACCGACACGAGGTAGTCGTCGGCGTCGTCGTCCCAGCGCAGGTCGATCGCGCCCGCGGTCTGCGCGGCCTTGCAGAACTGGAGGAAGCTGCGGTAGCCGAGCGCCTTCTCGCTGAAGTCGGGGCGCTTCTTGCGGAGCTGGTTCTTGAGCCCGGACAGCGGCACCGAGCCGCCCTGGTCGCCCACGACCGTGCGCAGCAGCGCGAAGTCGTCGCCCGCGTGCCCGCGCTCCGGGAGGGAGACCTCGGGGTCGCCCGTCGCGGGGCCCGCGCTGAGCTGCACGACGCCGCGCTCCTCGAGGTAGCGCAGGAACTCGCCGAAGTTGCGGAAGCCGTAGTCGGCCTCGCTGAAGGTGGGGTCCTTGCGCAGCAGCGTGCGCTTGAGCGTCGAGGCGACGACGGCCCCGCTCGACGAGCTCGACAGGTCCGCGAGGGTCTGCGCGACGAGGACCGCGAGGTCCTCGTCCTCGTTGGTCGAGGAGGCCCCGTGCCCGACGGCGGACCCGAGCTCGGCCTCGACGTCCAGCGGGACCGGGGTCGGCTCGGTCTCCGCCTGTACCGCCTCTGCAGGCGACGCGGGCGACGCGGGCGGCGTCGCGGCCTCGGGGGCGGGCGCGGTCGCAGCCTTGCCCGACGAGCCCGACGAGCGGCCGGACGACTTGCGGGTCGTGCTGCGGTTCGAGCTGTTCGAGGAGCGCTTGCGCTCGACGGGCTCGTCAGGGATCTCGACGCCCTCGAGGCGGTCGTAGAAGAGGAACTCGTCGCACGCGGGGGGAAGCAGCTTCGAGGTCGAGTTCTCGACGCCGATCCCGATCACGCGCTTGTTGAGCTCGCGCAGCTTGTGCACGAGGGGTGAGAAGTCGCTGTCCCCCGTACACATGACGAAGGTGGAGATGTACTCACGCTCGAAGGCCATCTCGATCGCGTCGACGACCATCTTGATGTCGGCGGCGTTCTTGCGCGAGGCCCCCATGCGCTGGGGCATCTCGATGAGCTCGACCTGGTGGCGGGTCAGGGAGCGGCGGTCCTCGTCGAAGTACGACCAGTCGGCGTAGGCGCGGCGGACGACCACCCGGCCGCGCGCGGCGAGCGCGTCGGCGATCGGCTTGAAGTCGAAGGTCATCCCGCCCAGGTGGTCGCGCGCGCCCAGCGCGAGGTTGTCGTAGTCGAGGAAGACGGCCAGACGTTCTTCGGTGTCCATATCCGCCAGGGTATGGCCCGCGCAGGCCGAATGCCCATCCGCCGCGGCGGCCAGCGCGTCAAGGTCCCCTGCGGCCGGAGCGTCGGCACGACGCGGCCACGCCGACCGACGACGTGCGCCCGTCCGGGGGCGCCCGACAGGCGTACGTTGGGAGAGCACCCGCAGGACCGACGAAGCGCCTTGCAGACGGGGACGAGACCGCCAAACGGGTCGATTTCCCGCTCCCAGACCCTTCTGTCTCACGATCCGAGCAGAATCTGGCTCAGATCATGGATTCCCCCTACGATCGTCAACACCATCCAGAGCGGTCGAGAGTCCTGGCTCGTTGACACCGCAGCAACCCCCCAACGGAAGCCTCCCGCGGGTACGGGTGCTACAGCCAGGTTCGATGGAGCGATTCATGACCGAGGCATCTTCCTGCGCCACCCCGCACACCGGGGTACTGCGCACCGCACCCTGCACGAGCCGTGCGGCCACCGCTGCAGCCACCGTCCGAGCGCCCCTGGCGGCCGCACGATGAGCATCGTCGACCTGGGGCACTTCGGGCACGAGGCGCCGCGACCCACGGTGTCGTTCGAGCTCATGCCCCCGCGCCGTCCCGACGCCGCGCCCAAGTTCTGGGAGACCGCGCGCCGGCTCGTCGCGACGTCGCCCGACTTCGTGTCCGTCACGTACGGCGCGGCCGGCACGGACCGCGAGACCTCGCGCCGCGTCATCAGCCAGCTCCTGCACGGCACGCCCGTGCTGCCCATCGCGCACCTGACCTGCGTGGGCGCGTCGCGCGAGGACGTCGAGGACGTCATCACCGACTTCCTCGAAGCGGGCGTGCGCAGCTTCCTCGCACTGCGGGGGGACCCTCCGCGCGACCAGCCCGACTGGCGCCCCGGCGAGGACGGCGTGCGGTCGAGCGCCGAGCTCGTGGCCCTGCTGCGCGAGGTCGAGGCCGCTCGCTGCGCCGCGAGCCCGAGCATCGCCCTGCGCGGCGCGGCGCGCCCCCTGACCATCGCGGTCGCGACGTTCCCCGACGGCAACCTCGCTGCGGGCACGAGCCGGACGCAGGAGGTGCGCCGCCTGTGGCAGAAGCAGCAGGCGGGCGCGGACTTCGCGATCACGCAGCTCTTCTACGAGGCCTCGTCGTACATCGACTTCGTCGCCGAGGCGCGCGCCGCCGGGGTGACCATCCCCATCCTCGCGGGCCTCCTGCCCATGACGGACCCGGCCCGCCTCGCGCGCGTCGAGGAGCTCACGGGCGTCCCCGCACCGCGCCGGATCGTCGAGGCCCTCGAGGCCGAGGCCGACCCGGCCGCGCGCCACGCCCTGGGCATCCGGCACTCGGTCGCGCTCGCGCGCCAGGTCCTCGCGGCCGGCGCGCCCGGCCTCCACATCTACACCTTCAACAAGCACCAAGCCGCTCTAGACCTGCTCGAGGGAGTCGACCTCGGCGGTGGGGTAGCGGGAGACGCCGGCGGCGTCTCGTCCCGCACCCCCGACCTGGCCAGCGGGCCGTGGGTCTCCGGCACTCCCCTTCCCTCCGCCGAGCCTGCCCTGGGCAGCTCCTCGGTCTGACCAGTTCAGAGGTATTCACCCATGAGTGCACCCACCTTCCCGTCCGGTTCCGTCCTCGGCTACCCCCGCATCGGCCCGCGCCGCGAGCTCAAGAAGGCCGTCGAGTCCTTCTGGGCCGGCCGGATCACGGCCGACGAGCTCGAGGCCACGGCCTCGGCGCTGCGCGTCGCCGCCGCGAAGCGCCTCGTCGACCTGGGCCTCGACGCCACGTCGGGCGCCGTGCCCGGCTCGTTCTCCTACTACGACCAGGTGCTCGACGTCGTCGCTCTCCTCGGTGCCGTCCCGTCGCGTTTCGCGTCGCTCACCGACGAGAAGGGCGCGCTGGACCTCGCGGGCTACTTCACGGTCGCGCGCGGCGCCGGTGAGGACGCCCCGCTCGAGATGACCAAGTGGTTCGACACGAACTACCACTACCTGGTCCCCGAGATCGGCCCCGAGACCCCCGTCCGTCTCGCCGACGACCGCGTCGTGCGCCAGTTCGTCGAGGCCAGGGACGCGGGTGTCGTGACGCGGCCCGTCGTCGTCGGGCCCGTGACGTTCCTCGCGCTGTCGAAGGCCTCGGACGACGCGCCCGCGGGCTACTCGCCGCTCTCCCGCCTCGCGGACGTCCTGCCCGTGTACGTCGAGCTGCTGCGCGCCCTGGCCGCGGCGGGCGCACCGTGGGTGCAGCTCGACGAGCCCGCGCTCGTGTCCGACTCGGTCGACGTGCCGGCTGCCGAGGTCCACGCCGCGGTCACCGAGGCGTACCGGGTGCTCGCTTCCGAGCTCGCGGTGGGCACCGAGCGCCCCGCGATCCTCGTGGGGGCGCCGTTCGGCGGGCTCGTCGGCCCCGGGGAGGACGGCCTCGCGCTCCTGGCCGCGACCGACGTGGAGGCGATCTCGCTCGACCTCGTCAAGGGCGCCGTCCCGGCGGGCCCCGTCGCGGGCCTGGCGGACAAGACGGTCGTCGCGGGCGTGATCGACGGCCACAACGTCTGGCGTGCGGACCTCGCCGCGAAGCTCGACGTCCTCGACGCGGTGCACGCCCTGGGCGCCGGTGCCGTCACGGTCGGTACCTCGACCTCGCTCCTGCACGTCCCGCACGACGTCGAGGACGAGGACTGGACGAACGGCTCGATCGACGTTCGTCTGCGTGACTGGCTCGCGTTCGCCGACCAGAAGGTCGCGGAGGTCGCGGTCCTCGCCCGCGCCCTGACCGAGGGCCGCGACGCCGTCGGCGCCGAGATCGAGGCGGCCCGCGCGGTCGTCGCGAGCCGCACCGAGGCGAGCGGCGTCGTCGTGCCCGCGGTGCGCGAGCGCGCTGCGGCCCTGACCGAGGGCGACTTCTCGCGCGGCGAGTACGCCGAGCGCGCGGCCGCCCAGCAGGCCAAGCTGAACCTCCCGCTGCTGCCGACCACGACCATCGGGTCGTTCCCGCAGACCCCGGAGATCCGCCGGGCGCGCGCGCTCAACGTCAAGGGCGAGCTGTCCGACGCGGACTACACGGCCGCGATGCAGGACGAGATCCGCCGAGTCGTCGAGCTCCAGGAGCAGATCGGCCTGGACGTCCTGGTGCACGGCGAGCCCGAGCGCAACGACATGGTCCAGTACTTCGCGGAGAACCTCGACGGGTTCGCGGTCACGGCGAACGGCTGGGTCCAGTCGTACGGCTCGCGCTGCGTGCGCCCGCCGATCCTGTGGGGCGACGTCACGCGTCCGGCCCCCATCACGGTCGACTGGTCGACGTTCACGGCCTCGCTCACCGAGAAGCCCGTCAAGGGCATGCTGACCGGCCCGGTCACGATCCTCGCGTGGTCCTTCGTGCGCGACGACCAGCCGCTCGGCGACACCGCCAACCAGGTGGGCCTGGCGCTGCGCGACGAGATCGCGGACCTGGAGGCGGCCGGGATCGGCATCATCCAGGTCGACGAGCCCGCGCTGCGCGAGCTCCTGCCGCTGCGCAGGGCCGACCAGGCCGCGTACCTCGACTGGTCGGTCGGCTCGTTCCGTCTCGCGACCGCGGGCGTCGAGGCGCAGACGCAGATCCACACGCACCTGTGCTACTCGGAGTTCGGGGAGGTCATCGGCGCGATCGACGGCCTCGACGCCGACGTGACGTCGGTCGAGGCCGCGCGCTCGCGCATGGAGATCGTGCCCGAGCTGTCCGAGGCCGGCTACGCGCGCGGCATCGGCCCGGGCGTGTACGACATCCACTCCCCGCGCGTCCCGTCGACCGCGGAGGTCACCGACCTGCTCGAGCTCGCCGTGAAGTCGATCGACCCGCGCCTCGTGTGGGTCAACCCCGACTGCGGCCTCAAGACGCGCCGCTACGAGGAGACCGTGGCCTCGCTCGAGAACCTCGTCGCCGCGACGAACGCTGTGCGCGCCCAGCTCGCCTGACGCTCGGGACGCCGGACGGACGAGGGGCCCAGCACCACGTGGTGCTGGGCCCCTCTCTGCGTGCGACGGCGACGAGGCCTGCGGGCGTCAGCGGTCCCGGCCGGCCATCGGCACGAAGCAGCCGAGCGTGACCATCCCGAGGCCCGCCGAGAAGATCAGCGCGTGGTTCGACTCGACCGTGAAGGCCCACCCGAAGGCGACCATCCCGCCCACGAACAGGATGAACGCCACGAGGAAGCGGGCGACGGCCCCGGCTCGCTCGGTGGCCTCGTTGCGCTGCGTCGTCTGGCTGCTCATGCTTCTTCGCTCCGTACTGGTCGTGTCGTTCGGTGGGTCACGCGGTGGTCCCGCGTGCCGCGGGAGAGGTCTGCCCGACGACGGCGCGCACGCGAGGCGTCAGGCCGTCAGTCCAGGTAGTGCTCCACCGTACCGGCATCCCGGATCGTCGCGGCATCCGGGTCGCTCCCGAACTCCCGTGCGGCGTCGCGCTGACGCAGCAGGTCCCAGCACTGGTCGAGCTCGGTCTCGATCGCGCGGAGCCGGGTGTGCTCCTCCGACTCCCCGATCTTCCCGTCGGCGAGCTGTTCGCGCAGCCTGCGCTCCTCCGCCACCAGGTCGCCGATGTACTGCCGGATGCCTCGGTCCTCAGCCATCCCTCCACGGTACGACCGGGGCCCCGGGCACGCCCGGCGGGCACCCGCGATGCCACCCGCTGCGGCCTCTCGCAACCGGAACCACGCGAAAAGTGACGTGTCCGACGTTCGGTGCCTTTCGGCGTGCGAGCCCCCAGGCGCGGTGCCAAGGTGATGACTCACCGGCCACAAGGCACATACGGGACTAAAGGAGAATGACATGGGTTTCATCGCATTCATCGTTCTGGGACTGATCGCCGGCCTCATCGCTCGCGCCATCCTCCCCGGCAAGCAGACCGGGTCGATCCTGATGACGATCCTCCTCGGGATCCTGGGCGCCCTCCTCGGCGGCTGGCTCGGGAGCGTCCTGTTCTCGCAGCCCCTCGAGGAGTTCTTCTCGATCGAGACGTGGCTGCTCGCCATCGGTGGCTCGATCATCGTGCTCGGCGTCTACGGCGCGCTGCGCGGCCGCAACGGTCACCGCGCCTGAGCCACGGCTCACCCCAGCCGTCACCGCGGGTCGGCTGCGCCCCGCCCGGCGCGCGGTGACCACCACGAGAGGCCCGTCCCCGTCAGGGGGCGGGCCTCTCGGCTGCGGGCGGGCCGGGGCGCGGCGCATCATCGGCCGGGGATGTCCCCCGTCCAGCCGGGCGCCTGCCGGGTCCGCCCCGCGACGAACGCCACCGTGAGCCCGACGACGAGCGCGGTCGTGTGCCCGACGGCCGTGAAGCTCTGCGTCACGAGTCCCGGCGCCACCCAGTACAGGACGACGAACGCGATCCACCACCAGCGCCAGCGACGCGGCACGGCGACGGTGAGGAAGCCCATGACGCTCGCCATGACATAGCTGACGCCGACGTCGTCGACCGTGGCGACGCTCGGGTTCACGAACCCGTGGAAGATCCCTGTCGTCAGGACGACGGCCGTGCACACGGTCGCGCCGACATGGCCCATGAACCCCACGGCGAGCGAGGCGAGGCGACCGACGAAGCGCTGCGCGTAGGCCAGGACGACGAGGAGCTGGAGCACCAGCAGCACCTCACCTGGCGTCGAGATGACGAACGCGCTCGCGATCAGCACCGAGAGCGGGCGGTCGCGCAGGTTCACGAGGTTGGTGCTCGTGTCCTCGTACACCTGGTCCCGCATCTCCGGGGACAGGAACCACAGCACGACCGCGACGAGCAGCACCACGGCGCAGTACACGATCGCGAGGTCCGCCCGGCGGACCGTGGACCACACGTCGGTCAGCGCGTGACGTGCGAGGTGGGCTGGGCTCGTACCGCCTGCCGGACCGTCCGTCATGCCGTCACGCTACGCCGCGAGACGTCAGCGAGCGCCCGGAACCTGTCGGTGCACGATCAGCGAGGAACGCGCCCAGAAGTGTCCGCCCGCACTTTTCTGCGGAGATTCCTGCGGCTTCTCGGCGCGTCCTCGCACCGGACTGGACTTCCTGGGGGTCTTGGCTATGGTGGCCGGTTCACCTGCAGGCTGGAAGGAGGTGAGCCACATGGCCAAGAACGACAAGAAGCAGCCGTCGCTTTCCCTGAAGGACAAGCGCGCACAGAAGCGCGAGAAGGCAGCCGAGACCACCGCGAAGGTCCGCAAGCGATAGACCCCGCGCAGCGGGCGGGTCGTCGTCACGTGCATGGGCGGCGACCCGCCTCCGCAGCACCTCCCCGGAATTCTCGTGGGGGATGCAGGTGCCCGGGCGTACCATCGACGGAGAGCCGAGCCGCGGGACGAGCCCCGGCCACCGATCTTGGAGCGCATCTTTCATGCAGCGAGGAAGCGGGGCGGCCGTCCTGGCCTGCTCGGGCGCGGGCCGGACGCCCGCCCAGCACGCCTGACGCCCCACGGCGCCACCCGCCGGCGAACCTTCGCGGTTCCCCGGACGATCGGCGTACCTCGGCGGGTCCCCTCGCCCGGCGGTCCTCGCGACCGCCGGCGGACCCCGACCCTGCCGTCCCCGCTCCTGCCCGACCTGTCGGTCCTGGGCGCAGCGGGCGAGACGGCCCCTCCTGCACGAGAGCCGTAGAACCATGAACCCCCTGACCGAGAAGCAGATCCGCGCGTCCTTCGTGAACGCCTCGCGCCGTGAGGCGTCCCAGCTCACCCTCCCGTCCGACCTCGCGGACCTCCGCTGGGACCGGCTCGACTACCTGGGGTGGGTCGACCGCAAGGCGCCGCTGCGCGCCTACGTCGTCCTGCCCGTCGACGACACCCTGGTAGGGCTCGCGCTGCGCGCCCCCGAGGGGACGGCGTCACGGCGCCGCGCGGTGTGCGCGTGGTGCGAGGACGTCATCGCGACCGACGACGTGTCTCTCTACGTCGTGCGCCGGGCCGGTGCGGCCGGTCGCAACGGCGACACGATCGGCACCCTGATCTGCACGGCGTTCGCGTGCTCGAGGAACGTCCGCCGCAAGCCGACGATCGTGGAGGCCGGCCAGGACCCGGCGGGCCTGGTCGAGCGACGCATCGCGGGCCTGCGCGAGCGGTCCGTGAAGTTCGCGCGCGAGGTCCTGCGCGAGGTCTGACGGCGCGCGCGCCCGCCGTGGAGCCGGGCCAGGCCCTGCCGTCCGAACCCGTCCGGGCCGCCCCGCTGCGGCGGCCCGGACCGGCTCGGCTTGGTCACGGTCGCAGCGCGACCTTGAGGGCCTCACGAGCGTCCATGAGGCGGTAGCCCTCGGCGGCGGCGTCGAGCGGCAGCTCGGCGTCGAAGACCAGGCCGGGGTCGATCTCCCCCGCGAGGACCTGGGCGATCGCGGCCTCCTGGTAGGCGCGCACGGGCGCGGGACCTCCGGCCAGGCGTGCGTTCTTGCCGAACAGGGACCCGAACCCGACGGGGGCCTCCTCGTACTGGGGGACCCCGACGCGCGAGACGATCCCGCCCGGACGCACCACCCCGTAGGCCTGCTCGTACGCGGGCCGCAGCCCGACGGCCTCGATCACGACGTGCGAGCCTTCTCGGTCCGTCAGGTCCATGACGCGGGCGACGCCCTCGGCCCCACGCTCGGCGACGACGTCGGTGGCTCCCCACCGGCGCCCCAGGTCCGTGCGGGTGGCGTGGCGACCCATGAGGACGATCCGCTCGGCCCCGAGCCGGCGCGAGGCGAGGACCGCGGACAGGCCCACGGCGCCGTCACCGATCACCGTGACGACCTTGCCCGGCTCGACCTGTCCCGTGTGGGCCGCGTGGTGGCCCGTCAGGTACACGTCGGACAGCGTGAGCAGGGACGCCAGGACCCCGGCGCCCGCGGACTCCGGGGTCACGTCGGGGACGACGACGAGGCTGCCGTCGGCCAGCGGGATGCGCGCGAGCTCGGCCTGGAGGCCGCCGGTCTCCGGGGAACCGTAGAAGCCGCCGTGGACGCACGACGTCTGGAAGCCCTCGCGGCAGAACACGCACGTGTTGTCGGAGAACGCGAACGGCGCGATGACGAGGTCCCCCTTCCGCAGGGTCCTCACCGCGCTGCCGACCTCCTCGACGACGCCCACGAGCTCGTGCCCCATGGGGTCGGGCCGCCCGCCGGCGGGCATCGAGCGGTACGGGTGCAGGTCCGACCCGCACACGCACGCCAGGACGGTGCGGACGATCGCGTCGGTGGGCTGCTGGATCACGGGGTCCGGCACGGTCTCGACCCGGACGTCGCCGGCGCCGTGCATGAACGTTGCTCGCATGTGGTCGTGCCTCTCTGGGGGTCGGGTCCGTCGTCTCCACGCTAGGGAGTCCCCGACGGAAGTGGCAGGTCCTGGCGGTACCGGGCTCACGAGGCCCCGGCAGCCCGCGGTGCCGGGCCGGGTACCGGGTACCGGGTACCGGGTACCGGGTACCGCCAGTACCTCCCGCCCCCCGCCGGCTGGTCGTACCGTCGTAGGCATGGACCTGAAGGCCGAGACGAGCAGCTTCCTGACGACGCGCCGCGCCCGGCTCACCCCGGACCGTGCCGGGCTGCCCGCGTACGGCGGCAACCGCCGCGTCCCCGGCCTGCGCCGCGAGGAGGTCGCGATGCTCGCGGGCGTGAGCGTCGACTACTACACGCGGCTCGAGCGCGGGAACCTCGGCGGCGTGTCCGAGGAGGTCCTCGAGGCGCTGGCCCAGGCGTTGCAGCTCGACGAGGCCGAGCACCACCACCTGTTCGACCTGGCCCGTGCGGCGAACGCGTCGGGGGTCGCGCGGTCGCGCGCCCGGCACGCGCCGGCCCCGGTCCTGCGTCCCGTGGTCCAGCGGATCCTGGACGCGCTGGGCACCGCTCCGGCGTTCGTGCGGAACGGACGGCTCGACGTGATCGGCACGAACACCCTGGGCAGGGCACTGTACTCGCCGCTCTACGACTCCCCCGAGCGCCTCGCGAACCGGCCGGTCAACACGGCCCGGTTCCAGTTCCTCGCCCCGGACGCGGCGCGGGCGTTCTGGGGTGACCGGTTCGAGCGGATCGCGCACGACGCGGTCGCGATCCTGCGGGCCGAGGCCGGGAAGAACCCCTACGACACGGCGCTCACGGCGCTCGTGGGCGAGCTGTCGACGCGCAGCGAGGACTTCCGCAGGCTCTGGGCCTCGCACGACGTCCGGCTCCACCGGACGGGCACCAAGGTCTTCCACCACCCGGCCGTGGGTCGGCTCGAGCTCGACTTCGAGGCCCTCGAGCTCCCCGCCGACGCGGGCCTGCAGCTCAACGTCTACACCGCGGTGCCCGGGTCCCCGTCCGACGACGGGCTCAGGCTGCTCGCGTCCTGGGCCGCGACCCGCGCCGCGGAGGACGGCGACGGCGACGCGCGCGGGCCGGTCCTGCGCTCGACCACGACCCACCACGAGGAGGACGTCTGATGCACAGGCTGACCAAGCCCGCGACGACCAGGAACCCGCCCGAGCAGTTCACGGGGGACGTGTGGCTCGACCCGGTCGCGGTCCCGCAGGACCCCTCCCAGCGCATGGTCGTGGCGCTCGTGCGGTTCGCGCCGGGCGCGCGCACGGCCTGGCACTCGCACGCGCGGGGCCAGACGTTGCACGTCGTGTCCGGCGTCGCGCTCGTGCAGTCGCGCGGCGGGGCGGTCGTCGAGGTGCGCCCCGGCGAGACGGTCTACTGCCCGCCCGGCGAGGAGCACTGGCACGGCGCGACCCCCGACGACTTCATGGAGCACCTCGCGATGCTCGAGAACGCGGACGACCCGGCGACCACCACGACGTGGCTCGAGCACGTGACCGACGCCGAGTACACCTCCCGCTGAGGGCGTCCCGGCGGTAGCGTCGCTGGCATGACCTCGCAGCCTCGGCCCCGCCCGTTCTCCCAGGTCGACGTCTTCACGGCGACCCCCTACCGGGGCAACCCGGTCGCGGTGGTGCGTGACGCCGTCGGGCTGGGGGACGAGCAGATGGCCGCGTTCGCCCGCTGGACCAACCTGTCCGAGACCACGTTCCTGCTCCCGCCCTCGCCCGAGGGCGCGGCCGCCGGGGCCGACTACCGCCTGCGCATCTTCACGCCCGCGGGCGAGCTGCCGTTCGCGGGGCACCCGACGCTCGGCTCGTGCCACGCGTGGCTCGCCGGGGGCGGTACGCCGCGCGAGGCGGGGGTCGTGGTCCAGGAGTGCGGGATCGGCCTGGTCGCGCTGCGCCGCTCCCCCGCGAGCGACCTGCCCGACGGCGGAGCCTCCCCGGGCGGCCGGCTCGCCTTCGCGGCGCCCGACCTCCTGACGGACGAGCCGCTCGACCCCTCGACCCTGGCCGCGATCACGCGTGCGCTCGGGCTCGAGGCGCGCGACGTCGTCGACCACCGGTTCCTCGACAACGGGCCCGGGTGGCGCGTGCTGCTGCTCGGCTCTGCCGACAAGGTCCTCGCGCTCGACCCCGACTTCTCGGGGCTGGGCGACCTGGCGATCGGCGTCGTCGGGCCGTACACGGCGCTCGGTGACGGGCTCTACGACGGCCCGGACGGGGCCGCGGTCGAGGTGCGCGGCTACGCGCTCGACATGGGTATCCCCGAGGACCCGGTCACGGGGAGCCTCAACGCGGTCGTCGGGCAGTGGCTGCAGCCCGGGGGCCTGCTGCCCGCCGAGTACGTCGCGAGCCAGGGCACGGCGCTCGGGCGGGCGGGGCGCGTGCACGTGAGTCGTCGGGACGACGGCGACGGCGACGGCGCCACGGTGTGGGTCGGCGGCGACGCCGTGACGTGCATCGAGGGGACCGTGCTGCTCTGACCGTCGCCGGACCCGGCGGCGCCGCCGGACCGCGACGTCCCGCCCAGAGAAACACCGTGAGAGCGGGACCGCGCGCGGCATAGAGTCTGCGTAATGTCAGGAAACCTCACAGTCGTCCGCGCCCGCTGGTCGTTGATGGCGTTCTTCGCGCTGTTCGGCATCGTGGGCACGAGCTGGATGACGCGACTTCCCTCGATCCGTGAGGCGCTCGGAGTCACCTCGGCACAGCTCGGGCTGATCCTCATCGTCGGGGCCGTCGGGGCGCTGTTCGCCGTCATGTCGACGGGCGCTGTCGTCGCCCGGTTCGGGAGCCGACGCACGCTCGTCGCCGCGACGGCCGTCAACTTCGTCGCTCTGCTGCTCGTCGCGTGGGGCACCGCGACCGGGAGCGTCGGCATCTTCGCCGTCGGGGCGTTCACGAACGGCATCAGCGGCGCCCTGATGAACGTCCCCATCAACCTCAACGGGGCCATGGTCGAGCAACGCGTGGGTCGCGCGATCCTCCCCCACTTCCACGCGGCCTTCTCGATCGGCGCTGGGGCCGGCGCCCTGGTCGGGGCCGCGTTCTCGTGGGCCGAGATCCACATCGCGCTCCAGCTCGTGGTCATCACGTCCCTCGTCGCGGCCGCGCGCGCCTTCCTCATCGTCCCCGCGACGGTCTTCGCGCCCGAGCTGCAGGCGGCCGACGGCGAGACCGCCCGGCAGGCCGGCGTGGCGCCGTCGGTCCCGGGGACGGGCCGTGCGCAGGACGACGCCACGGCGGGCGCGGCCGATGTGGCCGCCGAGGTTGCCGACTCCCCCGCGGGAGCGGCCACGGAGCCCGCCGTCGCGCACGGCGTCACGGACGGGCCGCCGCCCCCGGTGAAGCGGCGCGGTGCCGGGCTGCGGAGCGCGCTGGGCGCCTGGCGCGAGCCACGGACCCTGCTCATCGGACTGGTGCTCCTGGCCGCGTCCCTGTCCGAGGGCTCGGCGGGCAACTGGCTGTCGATCTCGATGGTCGACGGCTTCGCGGTGCGGGAGGCCGTCGGCGCCATGGCCTACGGCACGTTCGTCGCCGCGATGACCGTCTTCCGGTTCGCCGGGACCGGGCTCATCGACCGGTTCGGTCGCGTCACGGTCCTGCGGGCCTCGGGGGTCTCGGCGCTCGTCGGGCTCCTGCTGTTCGGCCTGGCCCCCGGGCTGCCCCTCGCCTGGCTCGGCATCGTGCTCTGGGGCTGCGGAGCCGCGCTCGCCAACCCGGTCGCGATCGCCGCCGCGTCGGACGACCCGCTCAGGGCACCGGCTCGCGTGTCGGTCGTGACGTCGTTCATCTCGTTCGGGCAGCTCACCGCGCCGCCCGTGCTGGGCCTGCTCGCCGACGCGATCGGAGGGCGTCACGCCCTGCTCACGATCACCGCCGCGACGGTCGTGAGCATCGCGCTCGCCGGATGGGTCAGGCCGCTGCCGGCACAGACCCGGACCTTGGTGACGGAACGGACATGACCTTCGTCCCGCACCGCGGGGCGACCGTCTCCACCTCCCCAGATCGGCACACTTGTGCCGATCTTGCGCGTGTTCCCTTGGTATCTTGGGGTGTCTTCGTGAAAGAGGTTGGGCAGCATGATCCGCATCGGTGTCGTCGACGACGAGTCCACGAGCAGAGACCTCGTCCTCGCACATCTCGACCGCTTCCAGACCGAGAACGACGTCACGTTCGACGTGCGCACCTTCACCGACGGGCGTGAGCTCGTCACGGGGTACCGGCCCGACTTCGACATCCTGTTCCTCGACGTCCAGATGCACGACCTCGACGGCCTCGAGACCGCGCGGCACATCCGCACCCTCGACTCCCGGGTCGTCATCGTGTTCGTCACCAACATGGCGCAGTACGCGATCCACGGCTACGAGGTCGACGCCCTGAGCTACCTCGTCAAGCCCGTCCCCTGGTTCGCGTTCTCGCAGGAGCTGCGCCGGAGCATCGACCGCGTCCGCCGCAGCGGCGCCGACTCGATCATGCTGACGGTCAACGGCGCGCTCGCCCGCGTCGACGTCCTCGACATCGTCTACATCGAGAGCATCAAGCACCGCGTGATCGTGCACGCCCTCGACCGGACCTACTCGTTCACCGGGACGCTCAAGGCCTTCGAGTCCGACCTCGCGGGCAA
Organism: Oerskovia sp. 140933; assembly: GCF_059651515.1. NCBI lineage: Bacteria > Bacillati > Actinomycetota > Actinomycetes > Micrococcales > Cellulomonadaceae > Oerskovia > Oerskovia sp. 140933. The sequence continues at coordinate 1,736 of NZ_JAMXIO010000036.1, read as the reverse complement.
GGGCTTCTTCCGCAGCAACAGCTGCTACCTGGTGAACATGCGTCACGTCACCGCGATCGACCAGAACACGTGCGTCATGCTCGGCGGGGACGAGCTCCAGATCAGCCGACCGCGCAAGCGCGCCTTCCTCGACGCGCTCGTCGACCACGTCGGTGGACGCGCGGCGTGACGCCGGAGGTCCTGCCCGACATCCCCCGCGGATTCACGGCGTTCGCCGAGTGGTCCGCATGCCTCGTCTACATCCTGCTGCTGCGCAAGCGGTTCACGCCACCCGTCCTGGGCCTCGCGCTCGGGCTCGGCCTGGGCCTCCTGTGGGGCGTCCAGATCTTCGCGGGCAAGATGCCGATCGCCCTGTGGACCCTCGGCATGGCCATGGCGGTCGCCGCGATGTACGCCGTGGTCGCGCTCTGCGCCGACGTCTCGACCCGGGAGGTCGGGTACTTCACGGCCCGGGCCTTCGTCCTCGCAGAGCTCGTCGCCTCCTTCCACTGGCAGCTCTACAGCTACGCGGTCGACCAGGGGTTCACCGGGCTCACGGTGCAGATCGGGCTCCTGGTCCTCGTGTACGGCGCGGCCTTCACCGGGGCCTACCTGATCGAGAGGCGACACTTCCCGCCGGACCAGCGGCTCGAGATCGACCGGCGCGGGCTCCTGAGCGCCGTCGCGATCGCCGGTGTCACGTTCCTCATGAGCAACGTGAGCTTCGTCAGCTCCAACACCCCGTTCAGCGGCCGGTTCCCCTTCGAGATCTTCTACATCCGCACGCTCGTCGACCTCGCCGGGTACGTCGCCCTGTACGCCCACCAGGGGCAACGCCTCGAGCTCCAGCGGGCGGTCGAGGTCGAGGCGATGAACCGGATGCTCCGCTCCCAGCACGAGCAGTACCTGCAGTCCAAGCGCAACATCGACATCGTCAACCGCAAGTACCACGACCTCAAGCACTTCGTCACGGCGATCCGGACGGAGAGCGACCCGGAGGCCAAGGCGACCTACCTCGACCGGCTCGAGGAGAGCATCCGCGGGTACGGGGCGCAGGTCCAGACGGGGAACCCCGTCCTGGACACCATCCTCACCGCGAAGACCGCCCAGTGCGCCGAGCTCGGCATCACCCTCACGTGCGTGGTCGACGGCGCCGCCCTGTCCTTCATGGACGCCATGGGCCTCAGCGCCCTGTTCGGGAACGCGCTCGACAACGCGATCGAGAGCACCGCTCCCCTGCCGGACCCGGACAACCGGCTCGTGCGCGTCGCGGTGTACACCCAGGGCGCGCTCGTCATGGTCCGGTTCGAGAACTACCACGTGGGCGACCTCGAGTTCGACGACGGCATCCCCCGGACGACCAAGCGCGACGCCCTCAACCACGGGTACGGCCTGCGGAACATGCGGCAGGTCGTCGAGGGCCACGGCGGGTCGCTGACCATCCACGACGAGGCCGACTGGTTCGTGGTCCGGGCGCTGATCCCGGTGCCCGCCGAGCGCAGGTCACGGGCCCTGGCCCAGGACGTGGACGCGCTGGGGCCCCCGGCCGCGGGGTACTGAGACCGGACCGAGGAGGACCAGGTGCCGCAGACCGGACCTCCCTCGACCATGTCGACCCGCAGCGGGGGCGGGTTCACCGTCGCGCTCGACGTCCTCGACGCCCTCGGGCTGCCGTAGGCGACGCAGGCCCCCGCTCTCGCCGCCACCGCGCTCGACGGCGTCGCGCACTGCGTGGGCGCCTGGGCGGGTCTAGTTGA
>NZ_JAMXIO010000035.1:0-37162 GCF_059651515.1 Oerskovia sp. 140933 | reverse complement strand
ACGGGCAGCCGGGCCCCACGTCGCGTCACGGCCGGGTTCCCCGGCCGTCCAGCCTGTCGCTCACCCCGGACGCGGGGCTCCCCTGGGAGCCGCCGCGGGGCGGCGGGCCGTCAGAGCAGGGCCTGCGCCACGCGCCGCACCTCGGCCTTGCGACCTGCGAGCAGGGCCTCCATGGGTGTGGTCCGCAGCGCCTCGTCGGGCGAGAAGAGCCACTCGAGGATCTCCGCGTCGGAGAACCCGAAGTCGGTGAGCAGGGCGATCGTGCCCTGCAGGGACATGAGCACCACGAACCGGCCCTCGTCCGGGTTCTCCGGTGCCGGGGACACGTTCGCCGGGTTGGCGCGGTGCGCCGGGACCACGAACGCCGCGGGGATCTGGAACGAGGCCCGCTCCCCCCGCCGGACACCGACCACGCGCCGGTCCTGCACGATGCTGCGGGCCTGGGTCACGGTCGTGCCGAGCACCTCGGCTAGTTGGGGAAGGGTCAGCCACTCGTTCACGAGCTGCTCGAGATCAGTTCCGTCGGTCACGGGACAAGCCTACGTGTCGCCGGACCGCCCGCCCACCGAGGTTCCCTCACGATCCGTCCCCACGACCCGCACGCCCTGCGGTCACCGCCTCACCCGTTCCGGGCTCACCGACGCCTAGACTTCCACCGTGGCAACCGTGACGTCCGATCCGTTCGTGGGCCGCCTGGTCGACGGGCGGTACCACGTCGTGTCCAGGATCGCCCGTGGCGGCATGGCCACGGTGTACCTGGCCGTGGACCGCCGCCTCGACCGGGAGGTCGCGCTCAAGGTCATGCACCCCCACCTGGCGGAGGGCAGCGACGGCAGCGAGTTCGTCGCGAGGTTCCGGCGCGAGGCGCGCGCGGCAGCCCGCCTGGCCCACCCCGGCGTGGTCGCGGTGTTCGACCAGGGCGTCGACGGCGAGACCAGCTACCTGACCATGGAGTACGTGCCGGGCACGAACCTCCGCCAGGTGCTGCAGGCCGAGGGGCCGCTGACCGTGGGGCGCTCGCTCGACCTGCTCGAGCAGATCCTCGACGCGCTCGCCGCCGCCCACCGCAAGGGCCTCGTCCACCGGGACGTCAAGCCGGAGAACGTGCTCCTCGACGAGTCGGGGCGCGTCAAGGTCGCCGACTTCGGCCTGGCCCGCGCGGTCAGCGAGGGGGCGTCGACCGCGACGAGCACCATCCTGGGCACGGTCGCCTACCTGGGCCCCGAGCTCATCACGTCGGGCCGGTGCGACGCGCGCACGGACGTGTACGCCGTGGGCGTCCTCGCCTACGAGATGCTCACGGGCCGCCACCCCTTCACGGGCGAGACACCGCTGCAGGTGGCCTTCCAGCACGTCAACTCCGACATCCCGGCGCCGTCCGACGTCGAGCCCTGGATCCCCGCCGAGGTGGACGTCCTCGTGTGCGCTCTCGCGGCACGCTCTCCCGAGGACCGTCCCGTGGACGCGTCGGCGGCCCTCTCCCTGGTCCGTCAGACCCGGCAGTCGCTCGGACCTGCGGATCTCGACCGCCGTTCGTCGGCGGCGCCGGGCGCCGTGCCCGCGAGCAGCGGTCCGTCCGCGGGGTCCCCGGACACCGCGGTGCTGGGCGTCGCGACCGGTGCGCTGGCCAGCGCGCTCGCGGGCCCCGGCACCTCGGTGACGACCGTGCCGGACCCGACCCCCACGACGACCCTGCCCGGACTGCCGACCTCCCCGATCCCGGCGCCGACCACCCACCCGGTCGCCGACTCCCAGCACACCCAGGTCCTCGACCGCGGGGCGCTGGCCGGCCACGCCCTCGAGCCCTCCGACGACGGGCCGGTTGACGAGGCGTCGCCCGGCGCGCGGCGGCGGCGCCGCTGGTGGTGGGGCCTGGCGATCACCCTCCTGGTCGTGGGCGCCGTGACCGGCGCGTCGTGGTGGTTCCTCAGCGGTCCGGGCGCCTACACGGCCGTCCCCGGCGGCCTCGTGGGCGTCCCGCAGGCAGGGGCCGAGCAGACCCTCGACGCGGTCAAGCTGCACAGCTCCGTCACCACGGCCTACGACGACACCTTCGCGGCGGGCAGCGTGATCTCGACCGACCCCGGCGCGGGCGAGCGTGTCCGCAAGGACGGCACGGTCCACCTGCTGGTCTCGCTGGGCGTGAAGATGGTCGAGATCCCGTCCGGTCTCGTGGGCAAGCCCGTCGACGAGGCGACCGAGGCCCTCGAGGACGCAGGCTTCACCGTGGGCGACCCGAAGGAGGCCTACAGCGACACGGCCCCCGCGGGGACCGTGGTCGCCGTCTCCGAGCCCGAGGGCACGGCGGTGCCCCACTCGACCGTTCCCGTGCTGACGGTGTCCCAGGGGCCGGCCCCTGTCACGATCCCGCAGGTCGTCGGCCTCGAGAAGGAGGCCGCCCTGACCGCGCTCTCCGACCTGGGGCTCAAGCCCAGCTCGACCGACGACTACTCCGAGACGGTCGCCGCGGGACTGGTCGTCAGCCAGACGCCCGAGAACGGCACCGAGGGCCACCGCGGGGACAAGGTCGCCCTCGTGATCTCGCTCGGCCCCCCGCTCGTCGAGATCCCCGACACCTACGGGCGCAACGTCACCGAGGCCGAGAAGATGCTCAGGGACGCGGGGTTCGAGGTCGAGGTGCGCCACCCGCAGGGCATCAGCCCGCTCAACATCGTCTACGCGCAGGACCCCGCCGGGGGCGACGGCAAGACGGCCCCCAAGGGCTCGACGATCGTGATCAACGTCTTCTGACCTGCCCACGGGAGCAGAGCGCGCGTCCCCCCGACGCCGCGCGGGTGCCCTCGCCCCGCTGCCGTGACGACGCACGTCCCCGGCACGACGCAGCCCGACGGCGGCGCACCCGCAGGGGCGCCGCCGTCGGGCTGCGTGGGGTCGTCCCGGGCCGCACGGCCCGACGACACGTCAACGGGCCTGGAGCATCTCCGCGACCTGGAACGCCATCTCGAGCGACTGCTGGTGGTTCAGGCGCGGGTCCACGAGCGTCTCGTAGCGCAGCGCCAGGCCGGCGTCGTCGATCTCCTCGCTGCCGCCCAGCACCTCGGTCACGTCGTCACCCGTGAGCTCCACGTGCAGGCCACCGGGCACCGTGCCGAGCGCGCGGTGGACCTCGAAGAAGCCACGGACCTCGTCCAGGACGTCCTCGAGGCGACGGGTCTTGTAGCCGCTGTCCGAGGTGATGGTGTTCCCGTGCATGGGGTCCGTGACCCACGTGACGGGGGCGCCGGACTCGCGCACGGCCTCGACGAGCGCTGGCAGCGCGTCGCGGATCCGTCCCGCACCCATGCGCGTGATGAACGTCAGGCGGCCCGGGATCGCGTCCGGGTTGAGCTTGTCGATGAGACGCAGCGCGTCGTCGGGGGCCGTGGTGGGGCCGAGCTTGACCCCGATCGGGTTCGCCACGCGCGACAGGAAGTCGACGTGCGCGCCGTCGAGCTGGCGCGTGCGCTCACCGATCCACAGGAAGTGCCCCGAGGTGTCGTACGCGTCGCCCGAGCGCGAGTCGATGCGCGTGAGCGAGCGCTCGTAGTCGAGGATCAGGGCCTCGTGGCTCACGAAGAACTCCACGGTGCGCAACGCGTCGAAGTCGACCCCGCACGCCTTCATGAAGCGGATCGCCCGGTCGATCTCCGCGGCCGTGCTCTCGTAGCGCGCGTACGCGGGGTTGCGCATGAAGCCACGGTTCCACTCGTGCACCTGACGCAGGTCGGCGAACCCGCCGCCCGTGAACGCCCGCACCACGTTGAGCGTGGCCGACGAGATCCGGTAGGCCTGCATGAGGCGCTCGGGGTCCGGGACGCGGTCCTCGGGGGTGAACGCGTGCCCGTTGACCATGTCGCCGCGGTACGCGGGCAGCGTCACGCCGTCGCGCGTCTCGTCGTTCGAGCTGCGCGGCTTGGCGTACTGCCCCGCGAGCCGACCCATCTTGACGACGGGCATGCTCGCGCCGTGCGTGAGGATCACGGCCATCTGCAGGATGGTGCGCACCTTGTTGCGGATGCGCAGGGCGTTCGCGTCCGCGAACGTCTCGGCGCAGTCGCCGCCCTGAAGGAGGAAGGCCTCGCCCCGGCCAGCGGCTGCGAGCCGCGAGCGCAGGGTGTCGGCCTCGGTGGGGACCACGAGCGGCGCGGAGGCCGCGAGCCGCGCGGACACGTCCGCGAGGGCCGCGGCGTCGGGCCACGTGGGTTGCTGCTGCGCGACGAGGGAGCGGAACGCGTCCAGTCCCTGGTGGATCTCCGCGCCGGTCGTGGTCGCCATCAGCGGATCAGTGCTCCGCAGGCGCAGCCGGCACGAGCGGCTGGCCGATCTCGCTCAGCAGGTCGCCGAACCACGGCTGCGAGACGTCGAACGCCTTGCCGCCCGCGATGCGCGGGAACTCGATCGCCCGCAGGCGGTCGCCGTTCTCCTCGTCGTGGCCGATCACGCCCGACTCGCCCTTGAACGCGCAGTCCACGGCGAGGTCCGTCATGGACTTGATGAGGCGCAGGTCCTCGGCGTTCGCGGCCGCGGCGCGCGAGTAGTAGCCCGACTTCTGGACCATGGTCTTCTCGGCGCCCAGCTTCTCCGCGAACTGCTTGGCGAACCAGGCCCCCGGGTTGATGGTGTCGAGCTTGACGTGACCGAACGGGTCGCGCTCGACCGTCTCGCCCGACGCCTCGAGCTGCGCGACGATCTCGTTCATGCCGGCACCCTCCGAGAGGAAGATGTTGACGTTGCCGACCTCGTCCATGACGGTGCGCAGGCGCGCGGCCTCGGCCTCGATGTCGAGCGCGAGCTCGGGGACGAACACCGCGTGGATGTCCCACCGCTCCTTGGTCAGGCCGATGCCCGGGACCCACTCCTGCGTGTCGAGCCACTTGCGGTACTCGGCGGCCGAGGCGGCGGTCAGCCAGCCGCAGTGACGCCCCATGACCTCGTGCACGATCAGCATGCGCGGGCCGGAGCGGTGCTCGCCGATGATGTTGCGCGCGAACCCGGCGGCCTCCTCGGCCGCGGTCCAGGCGCCGAGCGACTGACGGATCGGGATCACGTCGTTGTCGATCGTCTTGGGCAGGCCCACCACGGTGAGCTCGTAGTCGTTCTCGTGGAGGTAGGCCGCGAGGTCGGCTGCCGTCGTGTTCGTGTCGTCCCCACCGATGGTGTGCAGGACGTCGACGCCGTCGGCCTTGAGCTGCTCCGCGGCGACCTGCAGCGGGTCCTGGCCCTCCTGGACGAGGCCGCGCTTGACGCAGTCCTTCGCGTTGGTGAGCTTGACGCGCGAGTTGCCGATGGGCGAGCCGCCGAAGCGGTGCAGGATGCCCGCCTTCTTGCGGGTCTCCTCGTCGACGACGATCTTGGTGCCGGTCAGCAGGCCGTGGTAGCCGTGCTGGTAGGCGATGATCTCGACCTCGGGGGCGAGCTCGGTGTAGCGCTCGATCAGGCCACCGACGGCGGAGGACAGGCACGGGGCGAAGCCGCCGGCCGTCAGGAGTGCGACGCGACGGACCTGCCGACGATCAGACATAGCAAAGGAGCCTCTCGTTGAAGGATGCCGCCGCGCCTGCGTCGCTGGACGCTGGGGATCACCCGGGGCAGCGGGACGGCCTGCTCCCTCAGTCTACTGACGGCGCGGGCTCCTCCTGCGGCGGTTCCGGAACCTGGACGTCCGGGACCGGCCTGCCGCCGGGCGCCGCCGGAGAGGCCGCAGGTGTGGTAGCGGCGGGACCGGCCGCGAGACGCGCCTTGGCCGTCGCGGCGTAGATGTCGACGTACTCCTGGCCCGACAGGCTCATGATCGCGTACATGATCTCGTCCGCGACCGAGCGCAGGATGAAGCGGTCGTTCTCCATGCCCTTGTAGCGGCTGAAGTCGAGCGGCTCGCCGATGACGATGCCGATCCGCATGGGCTTGGGGATGACCTTGCCGATCGGCTGGGCGATGTTGGTACCGATCATCGCGACGGGGATCACGGGCGCGCCGGACTCGAGCGCGAGCCGCGCGACACCGGTCTTGCCGCGGTAGAGCCTCCCGTCGGGGCTGCGGGTCCCCTCGGGGTAGATCCCGAACAGCTCACCGTCCCCGAGCACGCGCAGACCGGTCGTGAGGGCCGCCTCGCTGGCCTTGCCACCCGCACGGTCCACCGGGATGGTGCCCACGCCGCGCATGAACCCGGCCGTCAGGCGCCCTTTGATCCCTTTGCCCGTGAAGTAGTCGGACTTGCCGAGGAACTGCACCTTGCGGTTCAGCACGAGAGGCAGGATGAACGAGTCGATGACCGCGAGGTGGTTGCTCGCGAGGATCGCGCCCCCCTCGTCGGGGACGTTCTCGACGCCGCGCGTCCACGGACGGTACAGCAGCCGGAGCAGGGGGCCGACCATCACCTGCTTCATGAACCAGTAGAACAACGTTCCTCCTTGGTGGCCCTCGCGAACACGAGGCGCTCTTCCGACTCTAGAGTGAACCCCATGGCCGCACCGAATGCAGGACCGCTGGGTGAGAACGACGGGAAGGACGACGCGATCGAGCCGACCGGCGACGGATCGACCGGCGCGCCGGGCACGCCGCCCGACGACCTCCCCGACGTCGACGCCCGCTGGGCGGACATCGTCGCGGACCTCGCCGACGTGTCCGCCGCGGCCGAGGCCGCAGCAGCGGACCCCGCGCACGGGACAGGGCCGGACGCGGACCGCGGGTCGGCCACCGGCCCCCGCGACCTCCACGAGACCTTCCCGGTCGCGCCCTGGGTGCAGGGCCCCGGTCCGCGGGACTGGCCCGCGACCCCCGAGGTCGAGGAGCTCGAGGACGCCGAGAGCCACTTCACTCCCCCGGACCCGGACATCGGCATGGGCCGCGACCCCCTCATGACCATGGCCTGGGGTCTGGTCGTGGGCATCCCGATCCTCCTGCTGGTCGGCATGGTCGTCCTCCGGCCGTTCCCGACGATCGTCGCCCAGGTGGCGGGCGGCCTGTTCCTCGTAGGCCTCGCGGTTCTCCTGTGGCGCATGCCGCACCGTCGCGAGGACGACCACTCGGGACCCGGCGCGGTGGTCTGAGGCCGGGCTGCGCCGTCGGGCCCCTGGGTGTGGCCGGGCGTCACGCCCGACCCGTCACGTCCCCCGGGGAGATCCCGCCCTGAGGCCCGTCCGCCCCGGGCACGCGACGCGGCCCCGGCCTCACGAGGAGACAGGGGCCGTGCCGGCGGCTGCCGACGACTACCGACGGGCGAGGTCCGCGGCACCCACGATGCCGGCCTCGTTGCCCTGCTGGGCGACCTCGAACTGCGCCTCGGGGCGGTGCCCACGGGCCGAGAGCTGGTCGATGAACCCCTTGCGGACGGGCTGGAGCAACAGCTCGCCGGCCGCGCACACGCCGCCACCGATGACGATGATCTCGGGGTCGAGCAGGGCCGCGACCGAGGCCGCCCCCTCGCCGATCCAGCGACCCAGGTTCGCGAGCAGCTCGATCGCCAGGGGGTCCCCCGCCTGGGCGGCCTGCGTGATCTGCGGGCCGTTGAGCTTCGAGGCGTCGCCGCCCGCGAGCTCGAGCAGCGCGGCGCCACGCGCGGGCTGGGTGATCAGCGACGCCTGGGCGTCGCGCACGAGCGCGGTGCCGGAGGCGTACTGCTCCCAGCAGCCCTCGAGGCCGCAGCCGCAGTAGTGGCCGCCGGGGACGACGCGCATGTGCCCGACCTCCGCGGCGACGCCCCAGCGCCCGCGCACCAGCTTGCCGTCGACGACGACCGCGCCGCCCAGCCCCGTGCCGACCGTGAGCATGAGCATGTCGGAGGCGTCGCGGCCCGCGCCGAACTGGAACTCGGCCCAGCCCGCGGCGTTGGCGTCGTTCTCGACGACGATCTTCACGTCGTCGGCGCCGATCAGGGCCCGGACCTTGTCGGCCAGCGGGTACTCGCGCCACGCGATGTTGGGGGCGAACAGGACCGAGGTCCGGTCGGGGCTCACGAAGCCGGCAGCGGCCAGGCCCATGGCCTCGACCTGGAACTCCTTGGAGAGCTCGGCGTAGACGTCGGCGACCGCGGCGTCGATGCTGGCGACGTCGTCGGGCTCGGTGTCGCGACGCGTCTGCGCAAGGATGGTGCCGTTCTCGTCGACCACACCCGCGGCGATCTTCGTTCCGCCGATGTCGACTCCGATGGCATGCATGTCAGGTCCTCACTCACGTAGCGGTCTGGAACTCCCGAAGAGAACACGCGCCGGGGTAACGGTTGTGCACCGCCTCGGCATCGGTTCTGCGTACGTCCGTCGGCTCCGAAGTCCGGTCGCTCCCGGTCTTCGCCCAGGTACGGCCTGAAATCTTGCGCAACAGCGCACAGCACCACGAAGAGTACCGACTCGGAGGCGGTCAACGACACTTGCACCCTGTGGGTACTGTTCTTCCACCGTCGACTTCTGCCACTGGAGCCAGCATGGACGAGTTCAGCGCACCGCGCATCATCGATGTCGATCCCCTCGACAACCTCAACGACCTCTTCGCGACCCGCGTCGCCGCCGGCCCCGACCTTCCCATGGTCGAGGTCAAGAGCGGACCGGGCGCCCCCTGGAAGGCCCTGTCCGCCCGCGAGGTCGACGCCGACGTCGTCGCAGTCGCCAAGGGCCTCGTCGCCCTCGGCGTCGAACCCGGCGAGCACGTCGGCATCATGTCCCGCACCCGCTACGAGTGGACTCTGCTCGACTGGGCGACCTGGGCCGCCGGGGCCGTGCCCGTCCCCCTGTACGAGACCTCGAGCGCCGAGCAGGTCCACTGGATCCTGTCCGACGCCGGGGTCAAGCTGCTCGTGGTCGAGTCCGCCGCGCACGCCGCCACGGTCGAGGAGGTCCGTGGGCAGGCGCCCGAGCTGCGCGACGTGTTCGTCATCGACGACGGCGGGATCGCAGCGCTCAAGGAGGCCGGCAAGGACGTCGGCGACGACGAGATCGCGCGCCGCCGCGGGCTCGCGAACCTCGAGGACGTCGCGACCATCATCTACACGTCCGGCACCACGGGGCGCCCCAAGGGCGCCGAGCTCACGCACGAGAACTTCTACTCGCTGACCGTCAACGCGGTCGAGGCGCTGCCCGAGGTCTTCGCCGAGCCCAACGGCCGGACGCTGCTCTTCATGCCCCTCGCGCACGTGTTCGCGCGCTTCATCGGCGTCCTCGTGGTCGCCGGGGGCACGGTCCTGGGCCACACCCCGGACACCAAGACGCTCCTCGAGGACCTGGGCGAGTTCAAGCCCACCTACATCCTCTCGGTGCCCCGCGTCTTCGAGAAGGTCTACAACTCCTCGGAGCAGAAGGCCGCGGCGGGTGGCAAGGTCAAGATCTTCCACTGGGCCGCCGCGACCGCGATCGCCTGGTCGCGCGCGCTCGACGAGCCCAAGGGTCCCGGTCTCGGCCTGAAGATCCAGCACAAGGTCGCCGACGCGCTCGTCTACAAGAAGCTGCGTGCCGCGCTCGGCGGGCAGACCAAGTGGGCCGTGTCCGGCGGCGCCCCTCTGGGCGAGCGCCTGGGCCACTTCTACCGCGGGATCGGCGTGCGCATCCTCGAGGGCTACGGCCTGACCGAGACCACGGCCCCCACGTCGGTCAACCGCCCCAGCGCGACCAAGATCGGCACCGTCGGCCCCCAGCTCCCCGGCTGCGCCGCGAGGATCGCCGAGGACGGCGAGATCCTGCTCAAGGGTCACCACGTCTTCCGCGGCTACCACAACAACCCGCAGGCCACCGCGGACGCGTTCGTCGACGGCTGGTTCCGCACGGGCGACCTGGGCTCGCTCGACGCGGACGGGTTCCTGCGCATCACGGGGCGCAAGAAGGAGATCATCGTGACCGCGGGCGGCAAGAACGTCGCGCCCGCCGTGCTCGAGGACCGCATCCGCGCGCACGCCCTCGTGAGCCAGTGCGTCGTCGTCGGCGACGGGCAGCCGTTCATCGGGGCGCTCATGACGCTCGACCCCGAGGGCCTGCCGGGATGGCTCGCGATGCACGGCAAGGACCCCATGAGCGTGGCGGCCGCAGTGCTCGACGTCGACGTCCTCGCTGCCCTCGACGCCGCCGTGGACCGCGCCAACAAGGCCGTGTCGCGGGCCGAGTCGATCCGGAAGTTCACCCTCCTGACCACGGACTTCACGGTCGAGAACGGATACCTGACGCCGTCTCTCAAGGTCAAGCGCAACGTCGTGCTGACGGACTTCTCGGTCGAGGTCGACGCGATCTACGCGGGCGTGCCCGCGCAGTGACCCGAGGGTCCTGACCCATCGGGTCGATCAGGCGGCCGGCTCCCTGCGGGGGCCGGCCGTCCGCGTTCCCGGGCGCTCCCCCGGACACGGCCGACGACCGCGCGGGACGGCCCGCACGGAGCCAGGGCCGGGCGAGCGCGTCAGAGCCGGGCGAGCCGCGCGACGAGCGCGGGCGAGCCGATCGCCACGGCGCCCATGGCCTGGACGTCGTCCGCGACCTCCCGGTCGCTCGTCACGACCGCGACGGGGCGCCCCTCCGGCTCCGCGGCGACCAGTCGCCGGATCAGGTGGTCGGCGATCTCCCCGGACGAGAACAGCACCCGGACACCGCGCGTGCTCGCGGGAGGCATGTGGCCCAGCTCCTGCCCGTCGAAGCAGCACGTGACCTCGGCCCCAGTGCGCGACGCGACCCGCACGAGCCCGTCCACGAGCCGGCGCCGCTGCTGCGCGAGGGTCAGCGTCCCGAACCCCGACTTGCTGACGTTGTACCCGTCGACGATCAGGTGCATCTGCGGGACGGCGAGCACGTCGTCGAGCAGCGCCGGGTCGTCCCCCGCGCGACCGCGCGACCCGGGGCGTGTGGTGCCGCCCGCCCCCTTGGTCCCGGCGTGGCCGCCGTCTCCGCGGTCGACGGGCGCCACGGTGTCCCCCGGGCGCAGGGTGGTCGGGGGGATCCCGAGCTCGCGGCGGAGCCCGACCGCAGCGTCGACGACCGTCTCCAGCAGCAGGCGCGCCCTCGCGTTGGCGAGCTCGGCACCGGTGTGCGTGAGCGTGCGGGCCTCGTCGCGCGCCGCGTGGGCCCGTTCGAGCGCGACCGCGGCCTCCCGGCGCTCGGCCGTCGCCTGTGCCGCGAGGGCCCGAGCGGCAGCCGTCTGCTCGTCGGCCTCCGCACGGGCGGTGCGCGCCTCGGAGCGCGCCCGGTCGGCGTCGGACCGCAGCTTGCGCTCGGTGCGCCGCAGGCTCGCGATCTCGGCACGGGCCTCGTCGAGGGCGGCCCGGTCGGCGGCGGCAGCCCGCCTGGCCGCGTCGAGCTCCGCGAGGGCCCTGTCGCGCTCGGAGACCGCACGCTCGGCCTCCTGCGCCCGGTGCTGCCTCGCCTCGCGCTCCTGGACGTCCTGGTGCGCCCGGACGAGGTGGTCCTGCCAGCCGTCCGGGCGCAGCAGGAAGGCGCCCACGGCCAGGTCCACCGACCGCCCTGCGGTGTCGAGGTCTCGCGCGGTCGCGGGTTCCGGTGGGGCGGCCTGCCCGACGGCGTCGGTCCGGTCGGGCGCTGACGTGCGGCCCCGGTCGGGCGCGGTCTTCAGCCCGACGGCGTCGGTCCGGTCGGGCGCTGACGCGTCGGTGACGGCCTCGGGCGGGGGCGCGCCGCCGTCGGGCACGAGCTCGCGAGCCTCCCGCGGGTGGGCCGCGCTCCACGCGGCCGCGACCGCGTGCCGGAAGGACGGGCTCGTCTCGAGGGCCTGCCACAGCGGGACGGCCCCCGACGCGGCACGCCGGCGCGGCGCGAACGTCCGGACCCTGCGCAGGGCGACCGGGACCGTCGAGGGGTCCCACGCGCCGAGGACCCGCGCAGCCAGCTCCAGGAGCTGGGCACGGACCTCGGGAGGGACGGGTGGATCCGGGACGACGCCGTCGGGCGGCGGGTCGGCAGCCAGTGGTGCCGTGTCCTTCTCGTCCCGACTCGTCCCGACCATGGGTCAACACTACGGGCCCGGCGGGCGGCCGACACCGAGGCGCCACCGCGACCTGCCCGCTCCCCGTCGACGGCACCGCGCCCGTCGCGCATGGCGCGTGGTGCGTGGCGCGTGGTGCGTGACGCGTGGTGCGTGGCCCGGCGCCCGTCGTCGTGCTCGGGGTCGGCGACGGGCACGACGCCCCGGTGGCCGTCGGTGCGTGTGGGTGCCCCCGCGTACCTTCGGCGCATGCCGTCCACGACCACCGCAGCCCCGGCTGCACGCCCGCTCCTCTCGGTCCGATCGTTCACCCCGACGGCGGCCCCGGGGAGCGTGCCCGTCCAGCCCGGGCTCGACGAGCTCGGCACCCCCCTGCAGGACGTCACGTTCGTGGTCGTGGACCTCGAGACCACGGGGGGCTCGCCGGCCTCGGCCGGCATCACGGAGATCGGCGCGGTCAAGGTCCGCGGCGGCGAGGTGCTCGGAGAGCTCCAGACGCTCGTCAACCCCGGCACCCCCGTCCCGGCGTTCATCGCCCGCCTGACCGGGATCACGACCGCGATGGTCGCGACCGCGCCACCCATCGAGGCGGTGCTGCCCAGCTTCCTGGAGTTCTCTCGGGGCGCCGTGCTGGTCGCGCACAACGCCCCCTTCGACATCGGGTTCCTCAAGGCCGCCGCCCGGGACGCGGGCTACGAGTGGCCCGGCAACCAGGTCGTCGACACCGTCCCCCTGGCCCGGCGGGTCGTGACGCGGGACGAGGCGCCCAACCACAAGCTCTCGACCCTCGCAGCGCTCTTCCACGCCGCCGTGACGCCCGAGCACCGGGCCCTGGCAGACGCCCGCGCCACGGTCGACGTGCTCCACGCCCTGCTCGAGCGCCTGGCACCCTTCGGGATCACGCACCTCGAGGACCTCGCGACCGCCACGGACCCCGTGCCGCCGGACGTGCGGCGCAAGCGCACGCTCGCCGACGGCCTGCCCGACGCCCCCGGCGTCTACCTGTTCCGCGGCCCCGGCGAGGAGGTCCTGTACGTCGGGACCTCGACCTCGATCAGGCGCAGGGTCCGCAGCTACTTCACGGCCGCGGAGAAGCGTGGCCGCATGACCGAGATGGTGCGCATCGCGCACGCCGTGACGCCCGTGGTGTGCGCGACCGTGCTCGAGGCCCAGGTCCGCGAGCTGCGGCTCATCGCCGAGCACTCCCCGCGCTACAACCGGCGCTCCAAGTTCCCCGAGCGCATGAGCTGGGTGCGCCTGACGCGCGAGCACCACCCCCGCCTCTCGATCGTCCGTGACGTCACGCCCGACGCCACGCACATCGGCCCCTACTCCTCGCGGCGCCAGGCGCAGCAGGCGGTCGACGCCCTGCACGACGCGCTCCCGCTGCGCCAGTGCACGCCCCGCCTGCCCCTCCTGCCCGCCGCGGGTGCCGGCTCGTGCGCCCTCGCCGGGATGGGGCGCTGCGGTGCACCGTGCACCACGGTGCAGGATCCGCACGGCTACCCCGCCGTGGTGGGGCGCGCGCGGGCCACCCTGCTCGCGGACCCGAGCGACGTCGTCGAGCCCCTGACCGCGCGCATCGCCACCCTCGCCGCGGACGAGCGCTACGAGCAGGCCGCCGAGGTCACCGCGCGCCTCGAGGCGTTCCTGCTCGGGGCCGGTCGGGCGCAGCGCCTCGCACCGCTCACGGCGTGCGCCGAGCTCGTGGCGGCCAAGCCGCTCGACCGCGGGGGGTGGGAGATCGTCGTGGTGCGGCACGCGCGCCTCGCGGCCACCGGCGTCTCCGCACCCGGGGCCGACCCCTGGCCCACGATCGACGCCCTGGTCGCGACGGCCGAGGAGGTCGCCCCTCCCGTGGCCCCGGCGCCCGCGTGCCACCCGCACGAGGCCGAGCTCGTGCTCGGATGGCTGGAGCAGCCCGGCGTACGGCTCGTCGACGTGAGCCACCCGCTCGCGTGGCCCGTCCGCTCGGCCCGCGCCTACACGGACCGCGACCGCACGGCGCAGCGCGTCGCCCAGCACGTCGGGGCTAGATTGGACCCCGGCTCGTCGGACGACGAGCATCGCGCCTCGGACCCCACGGAGACACCATGCTGACCGCGATCGTGCTGATCGACACCGAACCGCACCTCATCCCCGAGGTGGCCTCCCAGGTCGCCGCACTGCGCGGCGTCAGCGAGGTGTACTCGGTCACCGGGAAGGCAGACCTCGTGGCCATGGTGCGGGTCAAGGAGCACGACGACCTCGCCGACGTCATCGCCGACCGGGTCAGCAAGATCGACGGCGTCCTGCGCACCGAGACCTTCATCGCGTTCCGCGCGTACTCCGACGTCGACCTCGAGCAGGCGTTCGCCCTGGGGCTCGACGACTGACCCGACGACGGCCGGGGCGGGACGCCGCGTGCAGCGTCCCGCCCCGGCCGTCCGCCGTGCCGTTCCTCAGCGCGTCGAGGCCGCGACCCACCGGTCCAGGACCGCCGACGCCTCGCCCGAGTCGATGCTCGCCGCGGCGTGCTCCATCCCGGCCCGCAGGCGCTCGACCAGGCTCCCCTCGGCCGTCCCCGACAGGCTCGCGTCCGCGACGAGCGCGGCCGCGGCGTTCAGCAGGACGGTCTCCCGGACCGGCCCGGCGTCCCCCGCCAGCAGGCGGCGCGCGACCTCCGCGTTGAACGTCGCGTCGGCCCCCCGCAGGTCCTCGACGGTGATCCGCTGCAGGCCGAGGTCCTTCGCCGCGTCGAGCGTGCTGACCTCGACCGAGCCGTCGCGGACCTCCCAGACGGTCGAGGTGCCGGTCGCCGCGAGCTCGTCGAGACCGTCGTCCCCGCGGAACACGACCGCCGACGTGCCCCGCGACGCGAGGACCCCCGCCACGAGCGGCGCCATGCGCTCGTCGGCGACCCCGATCGCCGCCGCGCGGGGCTGCGCCGGGTTCGTCAGCGGGCCCAGGAAGTTGAAGGCCGTCGGGACGGCCAGCTCCTTGCGCGCGACGGCCGAGTGCCGGAACGAGGGGTGGAAGACCTGCGCGAAGCAGAACGTGATGCCCACCTCGTCGACGAGGCGGGCCACGCGCTCCGGGGCCTGGTCCAGCCGGATGCCCAGGGCCTCGAGCACGTCGGCCGACCCCGACGACGACGACGCCGCGCGGTTGCCGTGCTTGACGACACGGACCCCGGTCCCGGCGATCACGACCGCGGCCATGGTCGAGACGTTGACCGTGTGCGCACGGTCGCCGCCCGTCCCGACGATGTCCACCGCAGCGCCCTGCACCGTGAACCGGATCGCGTGGGCCAGCATCGCGTCCGCCAGACCGCGCAGCTCCCCCACGGTCTCGCCCTTGGACCGCAGCGCGACGAGGAAGGCGGCGAGCCGGACGGGGCTGACCTCGCCGGACAGGACCATGTCCATGGCCCAGGCGGTCTGGTCAGGGCTCAGCTCGTGCCCCGCGATCAGCTCGGTCAGGAGTCCCGGCCACGAGTGGGTCGCCTGCTCAGCCACCAGGGACGCGCCGTGGGGCGCGAGGACGGACGGAGCGGTTGCCGGTGTGCCCGGAGTCGTGGTCACGGGATCTGCCCTTCATGAGGTCATTCGATCAGCGAGACGATCGCTCGCTGCAGCTCGATCGCGTCGAACGGCCGGGGGACGGCCTCGTCGGCGAGCGACCACGATGCTAGCCAACCGTCCTGCGGCCTGCCGGTGAGGACCAGAACCGGCGGGCAGCGGAAGATCTCGTTCTTGAGCTGGCGGCACAGCCCCATGCCGCCGGCCTTGTCCGCCTCCCCGTCGAGCACGAGCAGGTCCCACCCGCCCGCGTCGGCCGCGGCCACCACGGCGGTGGCCGTCGCGACCTCCTTCCACACGATGTCGGGTGCGCCCGCCCGGACGCGACGCCCGACGGCGAGACGCACCTGCTCCCGCACGGTCGCGTCGTCGCTGTAGAGCAGGATGCGCGGCGCGCGCACGGCCTCGACCTGGTCGGCGGACAGGACGTCCTGGTGTGCCGGGGGGATGGTCGTCAAGCCGCTCGTGGTCGACGTCATCGTCGCCTCCTTCTGATCGGGTCTGGCCGGATCCCGACCGGTGCCCGGCCGGGTCTGCTGGGTGCTCTCCCCCGGGTCTCCCGGTGGAGCGAGCCACCGCGGACCACCGAACCGGCGGCACAGCACACCTGGGCATCTTGGCACGTCGTCGCCGGGAGCCGTACCCACGCGCGCCGCGACGGACGGTCGTGTTCCAGGCGCTGGTCAGGGGTCCCGAAAATGCGCGATTTCATGGCACTTCCACGTGATCCGTCATGAAGTGCAGGCCTTGGTGGGAAGATCTGGAGACTTTGTGAGATTTGCCGCGCGCCACCCCACGATCCGATGGTCCAAATCACTCCGGCGTCGGCCATAATGGCTGATGTGTCGACCGCAACGGCTGCCCCCCACGCCCACCAGCACGTGAGCGTCAACCGACCGAACCCTGTCTCGGTCGGGACGATCGTGTGGCTGGCCAGCGAGCTCATGTTCTTCGCTGGACTGTTCGCTATGTACTTCACCGCACGCTCGGTGATACCCGCAGAGGAGTGGGCTTCTCAGACCGAGAAGCTCAACATCCCGTTCGCCGTGGTCAACACGTCGATCCTGGTCCTGTCCTCCGTGACGTGCCAGCTGGGTGTCCTCGCGGCGGAGCGTTTCCAGCCCGTTCGCACCGGATCGATCTTCCAGGTCAACCGGTGGGGCATGAACGAGTGGATCACGCTCACGTACCTCATGGGTGCGTTCTTCATCGGCGGTCAGGTCTTCGAGTACGCCGAGCTCGTGCACGAGGGACTCACCATCTCGTCGCACCCGTACGGCTCGGTCTTCTTCCTGGCCACAGGCTTCCACGGACTCCACGTCGTCGGTGGTCTGATCGCCTTCCTGTTCCTTCTCGGTCGGTCCTTCGCCGCCAAGAACTTCGGGCACCACGAAGCCACCACCGGCATCGTGACGTCCTACTACTGGCACTTCGTCGACGTCGTGTGGATCGCACTGTTCTTCGTGATCTACATCCTGCGCTGACGCGGTGACGCCCGCGGCACCGATGCCCGGACAACCACACCTGCCCCCTGCACCCCCCACTTGCGAGACGAGGATCATTTCGTGAAGGCACTCGCCGCCCGCAGACACCACCGCTTCGCACCGGTCGTGCTGCTGCTGCTGGCGCTGCTGGTCACCGGCGGCGTCTACGCCGCCTTTGCCCCGAGTCCTGCCAGCGCTGACAGCGCCAGCACCGAGGACATCGAGACAGGCCAGAAGCTTTTCCAGGCGAACTGCGCCACCTGCCACGGCCCCAGCGCCGAAGGATCGGACACCGTCCCGTCCCTCGTCGGCGTCGGAGCGGCCGCTGTCGACTTCCAGGTGTCGACCGGTCGTATGCCCATGCAGATGGAAGGCCCCCAGGCCATCCAGAAGCCGCGCCAGTTCGACGAGGAGCAGACCGCACAGCTCGCCGCGTACGTCGCCTCCCTGGGTGCAGGCCCGGCCATCCCCACCGACGAGCAGGTCGACGCAGCGCTCGGCGACCCGTCCAACGGTGCCGCCGTCTTCCGCACCAACTGCGCCATGTGCCACAACGCCGTGGGAGCGGGCGGCGCCCTCTCCGAGGGCAAGTTCGCACCCCCGCTGTGGGACACCTCCGAGCGCAACATCTACCAGGCCATGCAGACCGGCCCGCAGTCCATGCCGGTCTTCAACGACATGAACGTCACGCCGGACGAGAAGCGCGACGTGATCGCCTACCTCATCGAGCAGCGTGAGGGTTCGGCCGGTGGACTTGACCTTGGTTCTCTCGGCCCCGTGAGCGAGGGCCTGTGGGTGTGGATCGTGGGCATGGGCCTGCTGATCGGCGCCGCTGTGTGGATCGGAGCGAAGTCGTCGTGAGCGACAACCAGAACTCGACGGACCTGACGAAGCAGGACGGGCACGAGCTCGACCGCTTCCAGGACCCGGGCATCCCGGCCCACAAGAGCCGGATGGCGGACCGCGACCCCAAGGCGGCCAAGCGTGCCGAGATGCAGGTCGTGATCCTCTTCACGATCTCGATCATCGGCACGATCGGCATGCTGGTGGCGTTCTTCGCGCTGCCCGAGGACACCTCGATCGCGGGCATCCGCACCGCCAACCTCATCATCGGGCTCGGCCTGGCGTTCTCGCTCCTGGGCATCGGCCTCGCGGCCGTCCACTGGGCCAAGACGCTCATGTCGGACCACGAGCACGTCGACGAGCGTCACGGTCAGCGCAGCTCCGACGCCGTGCGCGCCGAGGCCGTCCAGGCCCTCACCGAGGGTGCGCAGGACTCGGGGATCGCGCGCCGCGGGGTCCTCAAGGGCGCGGTCGTCACGGCCCTCGCGCTCTTCCCGCTCGCGATCGCTGTTCCCCTCGTGGCCGAGGTGGGTGGAGACTGGAACGTCAACAAGTTCCGTCACACGCTCTGGAAGCCCAAGATGCGCCTCGCGCTCGACCCCTCGGGCCGCCCGATCAAGGCCGAGGACGTCACGATCGGTAGTGCGTTCCACGTCATCCCCGACGTGTCCGAGGAGGTGCGCACCTCCCACGAGTGGATCTCGGAGAAGGCCAAGGCGATCGTCCTGATGGTCCGCCTCGACCCGCGTGACCTCAAGGAGGCGGAGGACCGCAAGGACTGGTCCTACGACGGCATCGTCGCGTACTCCAAGGTCTGCACCCACGTGGGCTGCCCTGTCGCGCTCTACGAGCAGCAGACGCACCACCTGCTGTGCCCGTGCCACCAGTCGACCTTCGACGTCGCGGACGGCGCCAAGGTCGTCTTCGGCCCCGCCAAGCGGCCGCTCCCGCAGCTGCCGATCACCGTTGACGACGAGGGCTACCTGATCGCGCAGAGCGACTTCCTGGAGCCCGTCGGACCGAGCTACTGGGAGCGCCTCAAGTGAGCACCAGCACCGCGGGACCCGCTGAAGCGACCGCAGACTATCTGGACCAGCGGACCGGCATCGCCGGAGCCGTCAAGGAGTTCGCCCGCAAGGTCTTCCCTGACCACTGGTCGTTCCTCCTGGGCGAGATCGCCCTCTACTCGTTCGTCGTCCTCATCCTCTCGGGCTTCTTCCTGACGATGTTCTTCGTGCCGAGCATGGGCCTGATCGAGTACCACGGCGAGCCCGCCACGATGAACGGGCAGCTCATGTCCGAGGCCTTCGCGTCGACGCTGCACACCTCGTTCGAGGTGCGCGGCGGTCTGCTGATGCGCCAGATCCACCACTGGTCGGCGCTGCTGTTCATGGCCGCGATCGTGACGCACATGATGCGCGTGTTCTTCACGGGCGCGTTCCGCAAGCCGCGCGAGCTCAACTGGATGGTCGGGTTCCTCCTGATGATCCTGGGTCTCGCCGCAGGCTTCACGGGCTACTCGCTCCCCGACGACGTGCTCTCCGGCAACGGTCTGCGCATCACCGACGGCGTGGTCAAGTCGATCCCGATCATCGGGTCGTACATGTCGTACTTCATCTTCGGCGGGGAGTTCCCGGGCGAGGACATCATCCCGAGGCTCTTCACGCTGCACATCCTCGTGGTGCCCGGCCTGATCCTGGCGCTCGTCGCCCTCCACCTGTTCTTCGTCGTGCTGCACAAGCACACGCAGTACCCCGGTGGTGGCCGCACGAACGCCAACGTCGTCGGCTTCCCGCTCTTCCCGGTGTACGTCGCCAAGGCCGGTGGCTTCTTCTTCGTGGTGTTCGGCGTCATCGCCGCGATGGGCGCCACGATGGCCATCAACAACGTCTGGAACTACGGACCGTACGACCCCTCCCCCGTCTCGGCCGGCGCTCAGCCCGACTGGTACATGCTGTTCCTCGAGGGTTCGCTCCGACTCATGCCGGGGCAGACGGAGTACGTGATCGCGGGCTACACGCTCTCGCTCAACATCCTGATCCCGGCGGTCGTGATCCCGGGTCTGCTGTTCACGTTCCTCGCGGTCTACCCGTTCCTCGAGGCGGCCGTGACCAAGGACAAGCGCGAGCACCACGTGCTCGACCGCCCGCGCAACGTCCCGGTCCGCACGGGCCTCGGCGTCGCGTTCCTGACGGCGTTCATCATCCTCGCGCTGGCCGGTTCGAACGACCTCATCGCGACGCACTTCCACCTGTCGATCAACGCGATCACGTGGGTGTTCAGGGTCCTGCTCTTCGTCGGCCCGGTGATCGCGTTCTGGATCACCAAGCGCATCTGCCTCGGGCTCCAGCGCAAGGACCGCGAGCTCGTCCTGCACGGTCACGAGACCGGACGCATCGTGCGCTTCGCCCACGGCGAGTACATCGAGGTCCACCGTCCGCTGGACGACCAGGAGCGCTGGCTCCGTGTGAACTACACGGCGCACGCTCCCCTGGAGATCGAGCCGGCGACCGACTCTCGTGGCGTCCGCCGCAAGGGCTACAAGAAGGACCGCCGCCTGCAGCGCCTCTCCCGCTTCTTCTACGAGGACCGGGTCGAGCCCGTGACCCCCTCGGAGGTCGCGGCGTCGCACTCGCACGGCGAGCACGACGCGCTCGGCGCCGCAGACGACACGCACGCCGTGGAGTCCGGTTCCGCAGTCGGCGGGGGCAGCCACATCGTCAGCCCTGACGACACCGGCAGCACCACGCACTGACCCGCTCCCCTCGGAGCACGACGACCCGTGAGACGGTCCGGCACCAGCCGGAACATCTCACGGGTCGTCGGCGTTCCAGGGGTGTCGTGTTCGCTCGGTTTCGCACCGGCCGAACCTTTCGCCACAGTTGTCGCACCGTCCCGCGGGGCGACGCACGATCCAGGAGGCAATCCGCCATGGCTGTCTACACCCTTCCCGAGCTGTCGTACGACTACGGCGCACTCGAGCCCCACATCTCCGGCCGCATCATGGAGCTGCACCACTCCAAGCACCACCAGGCCTACGTGACCGGGGCCAACACGGCACTCGAGAAGCTCGCCGAGGCCCGCGACTCGGGCGACCTGGCCGCGGTCAACCTCCACGAGAAGAACCTCGCGTTCAACCTCGGCGGCCACGTCAACCACTCCGCGTTCTGGACCAACCTCTCCCCCGAGGGCGGCGGCGAGCCCACGGGCGACATCGCGGCAGCCATCGCCGAGGACTTCGGCTCGTTCGAGAAGTTCAAGAAGCACTTCGCGGCCGTCGCCGCAGGCGTCCAGGGCTCGGGCTGGGCCATCCTCGCCTGGGACACCCTGGGCAAGAAGCTCATCATCGTCCAGCTCTACGACCAGCAGGGCAACATCGCCCTGGGCCTGGTCCCGATCGTCCTCCTGGACGTCTGGGAGCACGCCTACTACCTCGACTACCAGAACGTGCGCGCCGACTACGTCACCGCCTGGTGGAACCTCGTCAACTGGGCCGACGCCGACGCACGCCTCGCCCGCGCCCGCACCCAGGGCGAAGGCCTCATCATCCCCGCCTGACCCTCCGCGTCGCCTGACGGGCCGTACAGCACCCTTCTCGGGGGTTGTGCGGCCCGTTCGTCGCCGTCGGAGGCGCCGCGCACCGTCCCGAGGTCCCGGACACGGGCCGGCTCCCCCGCGAGACCGCCCGGCGACGCGCCCTCCAGACCGGCCACGAGACGACGTCGTCCGACCGTGAGGGAGCCACCGGGCCCGGCAGAGGCCCCGGGCGGCCACGCGGGCTACCACGGACGACCACGGACGTTCTCCGGGCCCGGGAAGCCACGGCGCCCGCGCGGACCTCACCCGTCAAGCCGGACGAGCAGGTCGTCCGCGGACCTCGCCCGCTGCTCAGGCTGCCCCCTCCCCGCCTGGCCCCGCCCCGCCGCCTGTGCGACCACCTCACCGCCCGTGCGACCGAGGCCCCGGACACACGGACGGGCCCCGCCTCCCAGAGGGAGACGGGGCCCGTCGTGACGTTCAGCCGGTCAGTGCGCGTGCTGTCCGCGAGAGAACTCGAAGACCCAGCCCACGAGGGCCACGGCGCCGAGGACGACGCCGATCCCGAAGATCCACCAGCCCAGCGCGAGGCCCAGGAAGGCGATCGCGGCGGAGCCGGCGATGGCCAGCGGCCACCAGCTCCAGGGGGCGTACACGCCCTGGTCGCCGGCACCTTGCTCGATGAGACCGTCCGGGTCGTCCTCGGGCCGTGCGTCGATGCGCTTGGCCGTGAGGGCGAGGTAGCCGCCGATCATGGCCGCGAGGCCGAAGGTCAGGAACAGCGCCGCGGAGCCGACGGGCTCCCAGTGGCTCCAGAACCCGTAGACCAGGGCCACGAGCAGGAAGAACGGTGCGAGGAAGAGGTGGAGCCTCGATTCGACCTTCACTTGCCGTCCTCCTTGTCGCCGTCGCGCGGCTCGTCGATGGTCATGGTCGAGGACGAGGCGCTGGTGTGCTCCTGGCCCGCGACACGGTCAGCGGCGACCCGCTGCTCACCACGACGATCGGCGTCGCCGTAGATCTGCTGCAGGACGTTCGGGTTGGGCTCCGCGTGGTCCATGGCAGCGACCTCGGGGTGGTGCAGGTCGAACGCGGGACGCTCGGAGCGGATCCGGGGCAGCGACGTGAAGTTGTGCCGCGGCGGCGGGCAGGACGTGGCCCACTCGAGCGAGGCCCCGTAGCCCCACGGGTCGTCCACGGTGACCTTGGGCGCGTTGCGCCAGGTCGTGTAGACGTTCCACAGGAACGGCAGGGTCGAGGCGGCGAGGATGAACGCACCGACGGTCGAGACCTGGTTCATCCACGTGAACCCCTCCTCCGGCATGTAGTCCGCGTAGCGACGCGGCATGCCGGCGACACCCAGCCAGTGCTGGACGAGGAAGGTGGCGTGGAAGCCGATGAAGAGCAGCCAGAAGTGGATCTTGCCGAGCTTCTCGTTGAGCATGCGCCCGGTGAACTTGGGCCACCAGAAGTAGAACCCGGCGAACATCGCGAACACCACGGTGCCGAAGACCACGTAGTGGAAGTGCGCCACCACGAAGTACGAGTCGGAGAGGCTGAAGTCCAGTGCCGGGCTCGAGAGGATGACACCCGTCAGACCACCGAAGAGGAAGGTCACGAGGAAGCCGATCGACCAGAGCATGGGCGTCTCGAACGTGAGCTTGCCCCGCCACATGGTGCCGATCCAGTTGAAGAACTTCACACCGGTCGGGACCGCGATGAGCATGGTCATGAACGCGAAGAACGGCAGCAGCACGGCGCCGGTGACGTACATGTGGTGGGCCCACACGGTCACGGAGAGCGCGGCGATCGCGATGGTCGCGTAGACCAGGCCCTTGTAGCCGAAGATCGGCTTGCGGCTGAACACCGGCAGGATCTCGGAGACGATGCCGAAGAACGGCAGCGCGATGATGTAGACCTCCGGGTGGCCGAAGAACCAGAACAGGTGCTGCCAGAGGATGGCGCCGCCGTTCTCCGGGTTGAAGATCTGGGCACCCAGCCGTCGGTCCGCACCGAGCGCGAAGAGCGCGGCGGCGAGCGGGGGGAAGGCCATCAGGACCAGGAGGCTCGTGACGAGCGTGTTCCAGGTGAAGATCGGCATGCGGAACATCGTCATGCCCGGGGCGCGCATCGTGATGATCGTCGTGATGAAGTTGACGGCACCGAGGATGGTCCCGAAGCCGGCCAGCGCGAGGCCGAAGACCCAGAGGTCTCCACCTGCTCCTGGACTGAACGTCGTGTTCGACAGCGGTGCGTAGGCGAACCACCCGAACGACGCGGCTCCCTGCGGGGTGAAGAAGCCGGCCGAGGCGATGAGCCCGCCGAACAGGTACAGCCAGTACGCGAACATGTTCAGTCGCGGGAAGGCCACGTCGGGCGCGCCGATCTGCAGCGGCATGATGACGTTCGCGAAGCCCGCGAACAGCGGGGTTGCGAACAGCAGCAGCATGATCGTGCCGTGCATCGTGAAGAGCTGGTTGTACTGCTCCTTGCTCTGCACGATCTGGATGCCGGGCTCGAAGAGCTCGGCACGGATCACGAGGGCCATGAGGCCACCGATGCAGAAGAAGATGAACGACGTGATCAGGTACATGTACCCGATGGTCTTGTGGTCGGTCGAGGTGACCCACTTGATGACGGTTCGTCCGAGCGTCTGGCGCTTCGGGGCGAGACCGGGAATGACTTCGGCCTGCGCGACCATCAGTTCTCACCTTCCGTGACGACGGGGGGGTTCGGGTCCTGGAGGCGGTTCAGGTCCAGCCCGAGCTCGCCGATCTGGCCCTTGTCCTCGAGCTTCTGCATCTGGGCGTCGTACTCCGCACGGGACACGACGGCCACGTTGAAGAGCATGCCCGAGTGGTGCTCACCGCAGAGCTCGGCGCACTTGCCCGCGTAGACACCCTCACGCGTGGGGGTGAACTGCCACTCGTTGGTGCGTCCCGGGATCATGTCCATCTTGTAGAGGAACGCCGGGACCCAGAACGAGTGGATGACGTCACGGGAGTCCAGCTGGAACCGGACGATCTCGTCGACGGGCAGGTACAGCGTGGGCAGCGAGAACGCGGTGCCGGGGGCACCCTCGATCTCGTCCTCGGAACGGAGGTCTCCGACGTTGGCCTCGTGCTGGCCCGACTCGTAGACGTCGTCCGTGAGGTAGTTGAAGTCCCAGCTCCACTGCTTGCCGATGACCTGGATCTCGACGTCAGGGGTCTCGGAGAGATCCTTGATCGCCGTCATGTCACGGTCGGTGTAGTAGAAGAGCACGAGCACCATGACGATCGGCACAGCCGTGTACATGATCTCGAGAGGCAGGTGGTAGCGCGTCTGCACGGGCAGGACGTGGTCGTCCTTGCGCTTGCGGTAGGCGGCCACGCACCACAGGATCAGCCCCCACGTGATGATGCCGACGATGAGTGCTGCGATCCAGGACCCGTTCCACAACGACGTGATGCGGGCGGTCTGGTCGGTCACCTCACCGTCGGAATATCCGGGGAGAAATCCGCGCTGAACGGTCTCACTGGCACAACCGGACGCCAACGCAGCGACAGCGACGGCGGAAGCCGTCGCTCGCAGGATGGTTCGCCGTGTGCGGCTAGGGGATTGCGAGTGCAAGGGGGGCCTTTCACTTCAACGTTCGACAGGGGGGCTCGATCTTCTCCACGAGTTCCCCGCAGAACCTTCGTCCTCGACCCACAGAGCCTAGCGCGCAAATGCCCCCTCTCGCGCCGTCAACCCGCGTTCTGAACGTGACGAATCCGCCGACTTCCCGCGGAAACCCGGGGTTCGGCACACCCTCGGCGCATCTGTCAGATCGTCGTCTCCCTCCTCGCCCGCGCTACGGTGCACGGTGTGAGTCGTGCCCCGGGCACATTCGGCGCGTCTCCAATGAAAGTTCACCGATCGACCGCCTCGCACCCCCTGCCGGGCCGCCGATCCCGTCCCCGGGAGCCCATGTGACCGACACCACGACGCCACCGCGTCGGGTCTACCTCGACAACGGCGGTCGGGCGGCCCTGCACCCGCTGGCACGCACGGCGTTCGACCAGGCGATGGACGAGGGGTGGGCCGATCCGCGCCGTCTGTACGCCGAGGCGCGGCGAGCGGCCCGCCTCCTCGACGGCGCCCGCGAGGCCATCGCCGCGGCGATCGGCGCGCGCACCGAGGAGGTCAGGCTCGCACCCTCGCACGTCGCGGCGCTGCACGCGGCGGTGGGCGCCGTCGCGCTGGGTCGCCGCCGGGCAGGTTCCGGCATCGTCGTCTCGGCCGTCGAGCGTGCGGCCGTCCTGCATGCCGCCGAGCTCGTGGTCGCGTCCGCGGGCGACCCCGACGCCCTGGTGAAGGTCCCGGTCGACCTTCTGGGCCGGGTCGACGAGGCCGCGATGGCCGAGGCGGTCGCGCGTCCCGGGGTCGCGCTCGCCGCGCTCCAGGCCGCGAACGGCGAGGTCGGCACGGTCCAGCCCGTCGGCGCGGTGCACGCCGCCGCGCGCGGCGCAGGTGTCCCGCTGCTCGTGGACGCGGGCGCGGTCGTCGGGCACGCGGAGCTGCCCGGCTCCTGGGACGTGCTCGCCGCCGACCCCGCCGACTGGGGCGGTCCCGCAGGTGTGGGGGTCCTGGCGGTCCGCAACCGTGTGCGCTGGCGCCGGACCTGGCCCGAGGACGCCGAGCCCTGGTTCCCGGGCGGCGTCAGCGTCCCGGCCGCGTTCGCGGCGGCCGTCGCGCTCGAGTCCGTGCTGGCGGACCGCGCGGCCCAGGACGCCCGGCGCCGCGCCGTCATCGACAAGGTGCGCGCCGTCGTCGGGCAGGTCCCCGACGTCGAGGTCGTCGGCGACCCCGACGACCGGCTCCCCCACGTCGTGACGTTCTCGTTCCTGTTCGTCGACGGCGAGGCCCTGGTGACCGAGCTCGACCGGGCCGGGTTCGCGGTCGGGTCGGGGTCGGCCTGCACGTCGAGCACCCTCGAGCCCAGCCACGTCCTCGCGGCGATGGGCGTCCTCACGCACGGCAACGTCCGCATCGCGCTCGACAGGTCCACGACCGAGGAGGACGTCGACCGCTTCCTCGCGGTCCTGCCCGACGCGGTCGCGCGCGTGCGCGCCTCGCTCGGGGTGAGCGGGCTGTGAGCACCGGGCCGACGGCCGCGCAGCCGCCCGTCCCGTTCCTGGTGGACGCGCGCGGCCTGCGCTGCCCGCTGCCCGTCATCCGCCTCGCTGCGGCGGCCAGGGACCGCGACCCGGGCGACGTCCTGACGGTCTGGTCCACCGACCCCGCCACGCGGCACGACGTCCCGGCCTGGGCACGCATGCGCGGCCACACCGTCGTGGAGAGCACGGTCGTGGAGAGCACCGTCGTGGAGGCCCCGCTCGCGGAGAGCACCGTCTCGCAGGCCGACGGCGCCACGACCTGGGCGATCACCGTCCGCCTGGGCGGGTGACCCCCACCGCACGCGCTCGCGGCGGCTCTGCGGACGCCGACGGCCCGGCCACCGCGAGGTGACCGGGCCGTCGTGACGCCGAGCTCGTGCCCGCGGGAACCGCGGACGCGTTGCGGATCAGCCGAACGAGCCGCCGCACGCGCAGGCGCTGCCCGCGTTGGGGTTGTCGATCGTGAAGCCCTGCTTCTCGATCGTGTCGGCGAAGTCGATGGTCGCGCCGTCGAGGTAGGGGACGCTCATCTTGTCGACGACGACCTCGACGCCGTCGTAGTCCTTGAGGGCGTCGCCGTCCAGGACGCGCTCGTCGAAGTAGAGCTGGTAGATCAGGCCGGAGCAGCCACCGGGCTGGACGGCGACGCGCAGACGCAGGTCGTCGCGGCCCTCCTGCTCGAGGAGGCTGCGGATCTTGCCTGCCGCGAAGTCCGTCAGCAGGACGCCGTGGGTGGCGGTCTCGGTGGTCTCGCTCATCGTGTTCTCCGCACAGTCTTCGGTGGGCTCTCGCCCCGTGGTGTGCCGTCGGCGCGGCGGCTCCCGCTCCGGGGCAGGCCGATCGGTCCTCAGGCTTCTCGCATACCCGTCAACACGACGGGAGGTGGTTCTGTTCCCGAGTGTACGTCGCCCGGGCTCAGCTCTCGATGCCGGCCCAGGTGCGCGCCACGCGGGCGACCCGCGCACGCGCCGCACCCTCGTCCGCCCCCAGCTCGTAGGCGCCGCTGATCCCCGCGGCGGCCTGCTCGCGCCGCCCGGCGAGGACCTCGCGGGCCAGGACGACGACGGGCACGCCGTGGGCGGCGGCACGGCGCGCGACCTCGGGCAGCGCGCCGTCGTGCGTCGAGGTGGCGTCGAGCCGGTCGACGACCACGACGGCGACGTCGGCGCCCCGGGTGCGTGCGTCGAGCCCGACGAGGTCCGCGACGAGGGCCGTCCCGGGCAGCAGCCGCCCGCCGAGGGCGGCGATGCCGAAGCCCAGTCCCCCGCCCGCGCCCGCGCCGGGCAGGCCCGTCAGCGCCCGGTCCGCGGCCGCACGGGCGGCGACCGTGGTGCGCGGGGCGCCCGGGGCGAGCGCCGTCGTCGGGCCGGGGAGCCCCGCGAGCAGGTCGCGGCGCCCCGCGCCGTCGAGCGCGCGCGTGACCTGACGGGCGAAGTGGCCGTGCGCACGCTCGAGCTCCTGGGCGAGCCCCGCGAGCGCGGGCGCGGCCGACGCGAGCGCACCGCTCGCCCCGTGGAGGCCCAGCAGCGGCAGGTCGGACTCGACCGCGCCGACGAGCTCGACGGTCCGCAGGGCCTCGCGTGCGCGCAGCACGGTCGCCGCGTCCTCGCCGGTCACGGACCCGAGCGCCGCGCCGCCCCGCGTCAGCGGCCCGGCCCCCGACCCTGCGAGCGCCGCGAGGAGGCCCGCGCCGGCGTCGTGCGTCCCCCCGTCCCCCGTGGCCACGACCACCCGGGACGCGAGCCGTGCGGCGAGCGCGACGACCTGCCCGACGCCGTAGCTCGTCGCCGCGCCCAGGTCGCCACCCTCGTCGTCGGCGCCGGGCGGGGTCCGACGCAGGAGCGCCGCCTCGACGTACGCGGTGCGGGCCCCGGTCGCCGACGCGGGCCCGAGCCGGAGGGTCACCGGGAGGTCGTGCCCACGGGTGTCGCGCGCGATCGCCGCGACCTGCTCACGGGCGTGCGCGTCGAGCGCGCGCAGGAACCCCGACGCCCCGGGGTTCAGCACGCACGGGTCGACGTCGCCGCCCACCGTGGCCGCCCAGGTGCCGGCGACCAGGGTGCACGCGTCCTCGGCGGACAGGATCCCGTCGGTCAGGACGAGCGGTTCCGCGGCGGCGAGGAGGAGGCGCATGCCGCGATTGTGCCAGGTGACGGGTGCGTGGACGGTTCCCCTGCGACGCCGCCCTGCGTGCCGTCCGTGACCGGTCCGGCCTTCTCGTCCGGAGGGGTCGTTGTGCGACGATGGTCCCGTGAGCACCCTGTTGGACAGCGCCTTCGCGGAACCTGCCCCCTCCCCCCTCCTGCTCCTCGGACAGGGCCGGGACCTGGCCTCCGAGCGAGGAGTCGAGTGCACCGGCGAGCTGCCGGCGGCCAGCGACCCCGACCTCGTCGAACGTGCCCGAGCGGCCCGCGCCGCGCTCGGGTCGCGGGCCTTCGTCCTGGGCCACCACTACCAGCGCGACGAGGTCATCGACTTCGCGGACGTCACGGGCGACTCGTTCAAGCTCGCGCGCGAGGCCGCGGCCCGCCCCGAGGCCGAGTTCATCCTGTTCTGCGGCGTGCACTTCATGGCGGAGAGCGCCGACATCCTGACGTCCGACGCCCAGCAGGTCGTCCTGCCGGACCTCGCCGCGGGCTGCTCGATGGCCGACATGGCCGCGATCAACCAGGTCGAGGACGCGTGGGAGGTCCTCCAGGACGCCGGGATCGCCGACGTCACGCTGCCCGTGACGTACATGAACTCGACCGCCGCGATCAAGGCGTTCACGGGCCGGCACGGCGGGACCATCTGCACGTCCTCCAACGCGGAGGTCGCGCTGCGCTGGGCGTTCGACAAGCTGGACGCCGCGGGCGGCTCCCTTCCCAGCAAGGTCCTGTTCATGCCGGACCAGCACCTGGGTCGCAACACCGCGCTGCTCAAGCTGGGCATGTCCCCCGCGGACTGCGTGGTCTTCGACCCCCGCAAGCCGAACGGCGGCCTCACGGACGCCGAGCTGCGCGACGCGCGCATGATCCTGTGGCGCGGGCACTGCTCGGTGCACGGCCGCTTCTCCGAGCGCAACGTGACCGACATCCGCGCCGCGGTGCCGGGCGTCAACGTGCTGGTCCACCCCGAGTGCAAGAACGAGGTGGTCGAGGCCGCGGACTACGTGGGGTCGACCGAGTACATCATCAAGATGCTCGACGCGGCCGAGCCCGGCTCGTCCTGGGCGATCGGGACCGAGCTCAACCTGGTGCGCCGCGTGGCCCGCGCGCACCCGGACAAGCAGGTCCATTATCTCGACTCGACGGTCTGCTTCTGCTCGACCATGAACCGCATCGACCTGCCCCACCTCGTGTGGGCCATGGAGTCGCTCGTCGCCGGGCGGACGGTCAACCGCATCGTGGTCGACGCCGACGACGCCCACTGGGCGCGGGTCGCGCTCGACCAGATGCTCGCCCTGCCGGGGCTGTAGTCCATCCGCCGGGTCCGTCGCCTCGCCGCGGCGGACCCGGCGGTCGCACCATCGCATCGACCCTCGGGGGTGACGGATGACGACCGGGAACGGTCTGAGCGTCGGGATCTTCGTGTTCGACGGCGCCGAGGAGCTCAACGTCGCGGGCCCCTACGAGGTGTTCACGACGTGGCGCGAGCGCTCGGAGCTCAAGCCACGGGTCTCGACGTTCTCGTGGGACGGGCGCGGGGTGCGGCTCGCGCAGGGCCTGCACATGGTCCCGGACGCGTCGGCGGACGACGTCGGCCCGCTCCTCGTGCTCGTCCATCCCGGTGGCCCCGGGGTCATGCGGCTCGTGACGGACCGGGGGCACCTCGCCTGGCTGCACGCGATGCGCGCCCGGACCCCGCTCCTGACGAGCGTGTGCACGGGCTCGCTCGCGCTGGCCGCCGCGGGGCTGCTCGCG
Source organism: Oerskovia sp. 140933 (assembly GCF_059651515.1). Lineage (NCBI taxonomy): Bacteria > Bacillati > Actinomycetota > Actinomycetes > Micrococcales > Cellulomonadaceae > Oerskovia > Oerskovia sp. 140933. The sequence goes on along the minus strand of NZ_JAMXIO010000035.1, from coordinate 6,791 downwards.
GGGCGCCCCGCGACCACTCACTGGGACCACGTCGACGAGCTCGCCCGCCTCGACCCCACGGTCCTGATCGACACCGAGACGCGCTACGTCGACGTCGGCGACGTGGTCACCTCGGCCGGCGTGTCCGCCGGGATCGACATGGCGCTGCACCTCGTGGGGCGCCTCGAGAACGTCGAGGTCGCCGCCGAGGTCAGGCGCGCCCTGCAGTACGAGGGCTGAGCCGCGGGTCAGGCGGCCGAGCGCTCCTCGTAACGACCCGAGCGGTGTGCCCAGCGGTCGAAGAAGACCGTGAGGAACGGCGGCAGCGTCGCGGCGAGCGCGAAGAAGACCGTCAGGAGCGACCAGCGCTGGCGGACGGCGACGACGAGCGCGAGCAGGACGTAGGCGACGACCAGGCCTCCGTGGACCGGTCCGAAGATCTTGACGCCGATCTCGGAGGCCTCCGCGATCCACTTGACGTACATGCCCACGAGCAGACCGGCCCAGGAGAACGCCTCGGCGATCGCGACCGCGCGGAACGCGCGGACGGTCCAGTGGTGGGACGTGGCGGGCTTCGTGGCCGGGGCGGGCAGGGTGTCGGACGTCGGGGCGTCGGTGCGGGAGGTCACGGGCGCCATCCTCACACGGCGGGCCGGACGGCCCGAAACCGGCGAGCGGCCCGCGATACCTGATACCGCCCGTGCCCGGTAGTAGCCTGCGACGGTGACCCGACAGATCCAGCTCACGATCGCCAGCACCCTGCCGCGCAGGGCCGTCCCCGACCGCGGGGTCCTCGACCCGTCCGTGACCCGCATGCGCGTGCGCCCCGGCGACCTCGACTTCTACCTGCACGTGAACAACGGCGTGTACCTGCAGATGATGGACGTGGCCCGGAGCAACTTCCTCGCGGACCTCGGGGCCTTCGGTCTCCTGCGTGACAAGGGGTGGTACCCGGTCGTCGCCTCGTCGACCATGAAGTACCGCCGCTCGCTCCAGCTCTGGGACCGGTTCGAGATCACGACCCGCGTCCTCGGGTGGGACGACCGCGTCGTCTACCTCGAGCAGGTCTTCACGCGCGGCGGCGACCTGTGCGCCCGCGGCCTGATCGCGGGCCGGTTCCTCTCGAAGGCCGGCGACCGCATCCCGGGCCCGGACGTGGTCGGGCTCCTGGGCGGGTCGAGGGTCAGCCCCGAGCTGCCCGACGACGTCCGTGACTGGGCCCAGGCCGTGGACGTCGCGGCCCGCTGAGCGCGCCTGCCCTACGCTGCGGTGCCATGACGACGGACGAGGTGCTCGAGCACGCCCTGCTGCACGTGGTCCCTGGCCAGGAGCCGGCCTTCGAGGAGGCGTTCGAGCAGGCCCGCAGCATCATCTCCGCAATGCCCGGCTTCGGCGGGCTGTCGGTGTCCCGGTGCGTCGAGCGTCCCTCGACCTACCTCCTGCTCGTGCGCTGGGACAGCCTCGAGGCGCACACCGACGGGTTCCGCGGCTCGCCCGGGTACCTGAGGTGGGCGTCGCTCCTGCACCACTTCTACGACCCGTTCCCCGTCGTCGAGCACTTCCGCGAGGTGTCCGTCATCCCTGGGCCGACAGCCACGCCCTGACGTCCTCGAGCTGGGTCAGGACCGTCGTGAGGTCCTGCGTGAGGTGCTGGCCCCTGGCCGCGGCCACGCACCGGTCGACCTCGTCGAGCATGCGCCGCGCCGTCCCGGGGTCGTCGAGACGCACGGCCAGCTCGGCGCGGAAGGCCTGCGCCTCGACCCGGTCGCGGGCCGAGGCCCCCTGGTCGCCGGCGTCCGCGTCGCGCCGCAGCGCCCCGTCGAGGATCTTCGCGCCCTGCTCGACGTCGCCGCGCGAGTCGGCGTGAACCACCGCGTTGGCCACGGCCCGCAGCAGGCGGGACTCCCCCGGTGCCCCCTCGGCGGGCCGGTCCTCGTCCGTGCCCGACGACGTCGTGGTCGCCACCGCGCGCCCCTCCCCCTCGACCGCTGTGCCGGCCGTGGAAGCCGCGCCGGCCTCGCCCTCGGCGGGCGCCGCCGAGGGGTCCGCGGGACGCCGCGTGACACGGATCCAGTTGCCGGCAGGGTCGACGAGGCTGAAACCGCTCAGCCCGTCCGCGTTCGTCCGACGACGGGGCCGCGTGATGCGCGGGAACCCGCTCAGGGGCAACCTCCCGTACCGGGCACGCAGCCCTGCGGCCCAGGCGTCGGACAGAGCCGTGGTGTCGTCCGTGACGACCAGGCACGAACCGTACGAGTCCTCGGGGCGAAAGCCCTCGATCCCGAAGTAGTGCAGGTCGATGCCCCCGCGCCGGACCGCGAGGTAGGGGTTCGGTCGGGTCTGCCGGTTGGTCACCTCGAACCCGAGGGCCACGCAGAAGTCATGGATCTCGTCGATCGACGCGCAGGGCAGCAGGGGGACCATCGACTCGTTCGCCATACCCCCATCCCACCACCCGCAGCGCAGGACGACCACGGGCCGCGGCGACACGGACGGCCCCGGGGGGTTCGCCGTCGGGCACGCCTCGGCGACGACGCTCGCCCGGGGAGACAGGTCCTGGCCGCCGCGGGACGTCCGGCCTCAGACCGCCTGGGCCACCCGCACCATGTTGCCCGAGGGGTCGCGGAACGCGCAGTCGCGCGGACCCCAGTCCTGGTCCATGGGCTCCTGGAGGACCTCCGCGCCCGAGGCCCGGACGGTCTCGAAGAGCGCGTCGACGTCGTCGGTCGCGAACACGAGGATCGGCAGGACGCCCTTGGTCATGAGCTCCTGGAGCGCATCGCCGTCGGCCTGCGAGCGCCCCGCGTGCGGCGCCGAGAGCACGATCCCGAGCCCGGGCTGCGCGTCCGAGCCGAGCGTCACCCAGCGGAACCCTGCGGCGCCCACGTCGTTGTGCACCTTGAGGCCCAGGGCATCGCTGTAGAACGCGATCGACTCGTCGACGTCGTTGACGGTGATGTTGCAGAACTTCAGTGAGATGGTCATGACTGCGACCCTAGGACGACGCTCAGCGGCCCGCTTCTCGGATCCTGCTCGATGTCCCGCCGGCACCCGACGACGCGCCCGTCGCGCCGCGCGCCGGGCGCGTGAGGACCTGGGCGACGCACGCGGGCATGGCCTTGACCGCGGCGTGCTCCCGGCTCCGGTACGCCGACGGCGTCTCACCCACGACCTCGGTGAACCTCGAGCTGAACGAGCCGAGCGACGTACAGCCGACCGCCATGCACGCGTCCGTGACGCTCGCACCGCCCCGCAGCAGGGCCATCGCGCGCTCGATCCTGCGCGTCATGAGGTAGCAGTACGGCGTCTCGCCGTAGGTCGCGCGGAACCGGCGCGAGAAGTGCGCGGGAGACATGAGCGCCTTGCGGGCCATGGTCGGGACGTCGAGCGGCGCCGCGTACTCGCGGTCCATGAGGTCCCGGGCGCGGCGCAGCAGGACGATCTCCTCGAGCTCCTGCGGGGTCATGCTCCGAACGTAGCACCGGGTGCGCCTGCCGCCGAGGACGGGCTTGCGGTAGTCATCCGACCGCAAGCCCGTCCTCGACGACGACTCAGCCCTGTGCGAGCCTCGTCAGCAGCAGCCCTGTGCGAGCCTCGTCAGCAGCAGCGCCTCGGCCAGGACGACCTTCTCGAGCTCACCCAGGTGCACCGACTCGTTGGCGCCGTGCGCACGCGAGTCCGGGTCCTCGACCCCCGTCACGAGGATCGCCGCGTCGGGGAACACGTCGAGCAGGTCGGCGATGAACGGGATCGAGCCGCCGATGCCGATGTCGACCGGGGCCGTGCCCCACGACGTCTCGAACGCCCAGCGCGCGGCCTGCATGGCCGTCGAGTCCGCCGGCGCCCGGAAGGGCTTGCCCAGCTCGCCGTCCCGGACCGTGACCTGCGCACCGAACGGCGCGTGCGACTCCAGGTGCGACCGCAGCGCCACGAGCGCGGCCGCGGGGTCCTGGCCCGGAGCGATGCGCAGCGAGAGCTTCGCGGTCGCGCGGGGCGTCAACGTGTTGGACGCGTGCGCCACGCTCGGGGCGTCGATCCCGATGACCGAGAGCGCCGGCTTGGTCCACAGGCGCCCCGTGAGCGTCCCCTCGCCCGCGAGGCGGACCCCGTCGAGCACCGAGGAGTCGGCCCGGAAGTCCGCCTCGTCGTAGTCGACCGTCGGGTCAGGAGCCGAGACGAGCCCCTCGACGGCGACGTTGCCCTGGTCGTCGTGAAGCGTCGCGATCAGGCGGGAGAGCAGGGTGAGCGCGTCGAGGACCGGGCCCCCGTACATGCCCGAGTGCACCGCGTGCCCCAGGACGGCGACCTCGACCTCGCAGTCGACCAGGCCGCGCAGGCTCGTGGTGAGCCCCGGGACGCCGACCTTCCAGTTCGAGGAGTCCGCGACGACGATCACGTCGGCCGCGAGGAGGTCCTTGTGCTGCTGGAGGAACGGCAGGAAGCTCGGCGAGCCGACCTCCTCCTCGCCCTCGACGAAGACCGTCACGCCCACCGGCAGGTCGCCCAGCGCCGACAGCGCCCGCAGCGCACCCACGTGCGCGACGATCCCCGCCTTGTCGTCCGCGGCACCACGCCCGAACAGACGACCGTCGACCTCGGTCGGGACGAACGGGTCGGTGTCCCACGCGGCAGCGTCTCCCGGGGGCTGCACGTCGTGGTGCGCGTAGAGCAGGACCGTCGGAGCGCCCGCAGGAGCCGGGCGGCGCGCGACGACCGCGGGCGCACCGAGCGGGCCGGCGACCCCGGTCGCGTGCAGGACCTGCACCTCGGGCAGGCCCGCCCCGCGCAGGAGCTCGGCCACGGCCTCCGCGCTCGCCGCGACGTGCGCCTGGTCGAACGCGGAGTTGGAGACCGACGGGATGCGCACGAGCGCCTCGAGGTCCCCGCGCAGCGCAGGGAAGAGCTCGGCGACCCGGGCGCGCAGGTGAGCGACGTCGTCGGGCTCGGAAGGATTGCTGGTTCCAGGTGTGCTGTTCACCCGGGCAACGCTACCCGTCGGTACGGTGCGGTTCCTGCTCACGACGTGACGAGGCAGCCCCCGTCCTCGACTACGCTGGACCTGTGTTCTCACGCAACAAGTCCTCCGCGCCCTCGTCGAACGACGCCCCCGATCCCGTTGCCGCGGCAGCAGAGATCGAGAAGGCCGGCGGCAAGGGCAGGCCGACGCCCAAGCGCAAGGTCGCCGAGGCCGCCAACAAGCGTCCCCTCGTCCCCTCGGACCGCAAGTCCGCGGCCAAGACGGCACGCCAGCAGCAGCGCGAGGCACGCGACCGCCAGTTCCAGGCCATGCAGACGGGCGACGAGCGCTACATGCCCGCGCGCGACAAGGGGCCGGTCAAGCGCTACGTGCGGGACTACGTGGACGCCCGCTGGAACCTGGGCGAGTTCTTCCTGCCCATCGCGCTGGTCTTCATCGTCCTGACGTTCGTGTTCAACCAGAACCTGGACATCGCGACCCTCATCATCTTCGTGCTCTACGGGATCGTGCTCATCACGATCATCGACGCGTTCATCATGTGGCGCATGCTCAAGAAGCGCCTGATCGCGAAGTTCGGTCCGGACGCACCCCGGGGCAACGCGATGTACGCCGTGATGCGCGCCTTCCAGCTCCGCCGCGCTCGTCTGCCCAAGCCCATGCACAAGAAGCACGGCAGCTTCCCGGAGTAGCCGCCCGCCGGTCCGCCGGACGGACCGGAGTTGCACCGAGGTGCCCCGGGCAACCTAGTGTTGTCCTCATGCCCAACTACCGCTTCCTCGGCAACTCCGGCCTCAAGATCTCCGAGATCACCTACGGCAACTGGCTCACCCACGGCTCGCAGGTCGAGAACGACGTCGCCACCCAGTGCGTCCACGCCGCGCTCGACGCCGGCATCACCACGTTCGACACCGCGGACGTCTACGCGAACACCAAGGCCGAGCAGGTCCTCGGCGACGCCCTCAAGGGCCAGCGCCGTGAGTCGCTCGAGATCTTCACCAAGGTCTACTGGCCGACCGGCCCCGGCGGGGCCAACGACTCGGGCCTGTCGCGCAAGCACGTCATGGAGTCCATCAACGGCTCGCTCCAGCGCCTCGGCACCGACTACGTCGACCTCTACCAGGCGCACCGCTTCGACCAGTCGACCCCGCTCGAGGAGACGATGCAGGCGTTCGCCGACATCGTCCGCCAGGGCAAGGCCCTGTACATCGGCGTGAGCGAGTGGACCGCGGACCAGATCCGTGCGGGTCACGCCCTCTCGAAGGAGCTCGGCTTCCAGCTCATCTCGTCCCAGCCCCAGTACTCGATGCTGTGGCGCGTCATCGAGGACGAGGTCGTCCCGACCTCGCGCGAGCTGGGCCTGTCCCAGATCGTCTGGTCCCCGGTCGCGCAGGGCGTCCTGTCCGGCAAGTACCTGCCCGGCCAGCCCGCCCCCGCGGGCTCGCGCGCCACGGACGCCAACGGCTCGCGCTTCATCCAGCAGTTCATGACCGAGGACGTCCTCACGCGCGTCCAGCAGCTCAAGGCCGTCGCCGACGAGCTGGGCCTGACGCAGGCACAGCTCGCCGTCGCGTGGGTCCTGCAGAACGACAACGTCGCGGCCGCCCTGATCGGCGCCTCGCGCCCCGAGCAGGTCGCCGAGAACGTCAAGGCCTCGGGCGTGGTCATCCCCGCCGAGCTCATGACGAAGATCGACGAGATCCTCGGCGACGTCGTCGAGCGCGACGCGGGCAAGACCGCCGCCGGGGCCCCCGGACCCCGCTGACCGGAGCGGTCGGCCGACGTACCGGCCGGTCGACCGCCTGACGACGACGACCCCGGGTGCTCGCGGAGCACC
>NZ_JAMXIO010000034.1:0-38354 GCF_059651515.1 Oerskovia sp. 140933 | reverse complement strand
GGCTCAACCACTACAACCTGGAACGACCCCACCTCGGCATCGGCGGCCTACGACCCATCGACCGAATCAACAACGCAACGGGTCAGTACACCTAGCGCCGCCGTCGGGCCGCCGCGCGCGGCGCCCGGCCGCCCGACCCACGGCACCACGACGAGCAGGCCGCGGCCCCCACCCGGGGTCGCGGCCTGCTCGTCGGTAGGCTGGGCTCGTGCGCATCGCCAGATTCACCACCGGAGAAGACCCCCGCTACGCCCTCGTGCAGGAGGAGGCGGGCAAGACCTATCTCGCCGTCCTCAACGGCGACCCCCTCTACATGCCCGTCCTGCCGACGGGCGAGCGGATCGAGCTCGGGGACGGCGTCCGCCTCCTCGCGCCCGTGATCCCGCGCTCCAAGGTGGTCGCGGTCGGCCGCAACTACGCGGCCCACGCGGCCGAGATGGGCAACGACGTCCCGACGTCGCCGCTCATCTTCTTCAAGCCCAACACCTCGGTCGTGGGCCCGGACGACCCCATCGTGCTGCCCGACTTCTCGGACGAGGTCAGCTACGAGGCCGAGCTCGCGGTCGTGATCGGCCGCATCGCCAAGGACGTGCGCCCCGAGGACGCCGCCTCCTACATCCTGGGGTACACCGTCGCCAACGACGTGACCGCGCGCGACGCCCAGCGGACCGACGGCCAGTGGGCCCGGGCCAAGGGCTTCGACTCGGCGTGCCCCATCGGGCCGTGGATCGACACCGACCTCGACGTCGAGGACCTCGCGGTGACGTCGCGCGTCAACGGCGAGACCCGCCAGGACGGTCGCACGCGCGACATGATCTTCGACGTCCCCTACCTCGTGTCGTACATCTCCGAGGCCTTCACGCTGCTGCCCGGCGACGTCATCCTCACGGGCACGCCCGCGGGCGTGGGACGCATCGACGCGGGCGACCGCGTCGAGTGCGAGGTCGAGGGCCTGGGCGTGCTCGCGAACCCGGTCGTCCGCCGCGGCTGAGCTCCTCGCTGGGCCCGCTGGGCTCGCTGGACCAGGTGGCCGCCGTCCCTCGGGGGACGGCGGCCACCCCCGCGACGTGGTCCTGCGTGGGGGCCCGGTCACGCAGCCCGGTCACGCGGCCCGGGCCGCGTCGAGGAGCCGGTCCTCGCACCAGCGCTGCGCGGCCTCGAACGACGTGAACTCCTGGTCCACGCCCGCGAGCAGCCGTCGCTCGAACGGGTCGACCACCACGACGTGCACGCCCTGCCCCTGGAGCCGGACCACGAGCCCGCGCAGGAGCTGGGCCCCCAGCGTGGCCACGCGCGCCGTGCGCCGCAGGTCGAGGATCAGCCACCGCTCGCCGCTCGGCAGCGGGGAAGGCAGCTCGTCGACCGAGCGCAGGATCGTCTCCGCGGCCGCGAACTCGACCGTGCCCTGGACGGCTCGCACCGAGATCGCGGAGCCCAGGTCCCGCAGCCGGCGCAGCTGGGCGGGCGTGCGGTGCGCGAGCTGGCGCAGCCGGTCGGCGCGCGTGCTCTGGTAGAGCGTGGGGACGTCACGGTCGGGGCGGTGCATGAGGTGCAGGTGGAACTGCCGCGAGATCTCGTGGGCCGCCGCGACCGAGCGCACGCTGTTGCCGCGCGCGTCGAGGGGCGGGCTGAACAGCCCCAGGCCGAACTGACCCACGCCGACCGACACCAGACCGCCCGAGACGCCGCTCTTCGCGGGCATGCCCGCCCGCAGCAGCCACTCGCCCGCGTAGTCGTACATGCCGCTCGTCGCCATCACGGCGAGCACCCACTCGGTCACGACCTCGTCGACGACCTGCTCGCCCGTGACGGGGTTCACGCCCCCGTTGGCGAGCGTCGCGGACATGACCGCGAGGTCGCGGGTCGTGACGAGGACCGAGCACTGGCGGAAGTAGGTGTCGAGCGTGGCCTCGACGTCCGTGGTCAGCGCGCCCGTGCTGTGCATGAGGTAGGCGATGGCCCGGTTGCGGTCTCCCGTCTCGGACTCGCTGACGTACACGCGGCCGTCGACGTCGAGCGGGCGGCCGGCGAACGCCTCCAGCACGGCGAGGATGCGCGCGAACCGTTCCTCCTCGGAGGCCCCGCGGACCAGCGACGTCGTGACGATTGCCCCCGCGTTGACCATGGGGTTCGGCGGGCGGCCCGTGACCGGGTCCAGGCGGATCGAGCTGAACCCCTCGCCGCTGGGCTCGGCCCCCACGTGCTCGAGCACCTCGGCCAGCCCCCGGTCCATGAGCGCCAGGGCGAACACGAACGGCTTCGACAGCGACTGGATGGTGAACGGGACGTCGGCGTCCCCCGCGGTGTAGACGCTGCCCGTGACCCCCGCCAGGGCCACGCCGAACAGCGACCGGTCGGCGGTCGCGAGCTCGGGGATGTACGTCGCCACGTCGCCCTCGTCGAGGTCGCGGAACCTCTCGTGGACCGCGGCGAGGGCGTCGGCGATGAGCTCGCTCGCGCCGGTGCGGCCCGGGTCGGCGGGCACGGGGTGCGGGGAGGAGGACATGTGAGTGATTGTGCCCTCGGGGCGTGGGCGGTGCCCGACGGGCCGCGCACGGCCCCCGCCACCGGGCGACGATAGGCTGGGGGGCGTGATCCCTGCACCTGGTTCCTCGCCCGTCCGCGTCCGTTTCTGCCCCTCACCCACGGGGACGCCGCACGTCGGCCTCATCCGCACGGCACTGTTCAACTGGGCGTACGCCCGGCACGTGGGCGGGACGTTCGTCTTCCGCATCGAGGACACGGACGCCGCGCGCGACTCCGAGGAGAGCTACCAGCAGCTCCTCGAGGCGCTGCGCTGGCTCGGCATGGACTGGGACGAGGGCGTCGAGGTCGGCGGCCCGCACGAGCCCTACCGCCAGTCGCAGCGCGGTGACATCTACCAGGACGTCATCCGCCGTCTCGTCGAGGGCGGGTACGCCTACGAGTCCTTCTCGACGCCCGAGGAGATCGAGGCGCGCAACGTCGCGGCCGGTCGGCCCAAGGCCATGGGCTACGACGGGTTCGACCGCACGCTGACCGACGAGCAGAAGGCCGCGTTCCGCGCCGAGGGCCGTGAGCCCGTCCTGCGCATGCGCATGCCGGACACCGACGTGGCCTTCACGGACCTGGTGCGCGGCGAGATCTCGTTCGGTGCGGGCTCGGTCCCGGACTACGTGATCGTCCGCGGCAACGGCCAGCCCCTGTACACGCTGGTCAACCCGGTCGACGACGCCCTGATGGGGATCACGCACGTGCTGCGCGGCGAGGACCTGCTGTCCTCGACGCCGCGTCAGGTCGTGCTGTACCGCGCGCTCCTCGAGCTGGGCGTCGCGAAGGTCATGCCCGAGTTCGGGCACCTGCCGTACGTCATGGGCGAGGGCAACAAGAAGCTGTCCAAGCGCGACCCCGAGTCCAACCTGTTCCTGCACAAGGAGCGCGGCTTCACGCCCGAGGGCCTGCTGAACTACCTCGCGCTGCTGGGCTGGAGCATCTCGGCGGAAAACGACATCTTCTCGGTCGAGGAGATGGTCGCGGCGTTCGACATCACCGACGTCAACCCGAACCCGGCCCGCTTCGACCTCAAGAAGGCCGAGGCGATCAACGCGACGCACCTGCGCATGCTGGCCCCCGAGGACTTCCGCGACCGTCTGGTGCCGTACCTGCACCAGGGCGGGTTCGTCCCCGCCGACTCGTTCGCGGACCTCTCGGCCGAGCACCAGGCGCTCGTCACGGCGGGCGCACCGCTCGTGCAGGAGCGCATGGTCCTCCTGGGCGAGGCCAAGGGCATGCTCGGCTTCCTGTTCGTGGCCGACGACGCCGTGCCCGTCGAGGACGAGGCGCGCGCCGCGCTGCGCGAGGAGGCCCCGGCCGTGCTCGACGCCGCGATCCGTGTGCTCGACGCGCTCGACGACTTCTCGACCGACGCCCTCCAGGAGACGCTCAAGGCGGTCCTGGTCGAGGAGATGGGCATCAAGCCGCGCTTCGCGTTCACGCCCCTGCGCGTGGCCGTGACGGGTCGGCGCGTGTCGCCGCCGCTGTTCGAGTCGATGGAGATCCTCGGCAAGGAGTCGACCCTGGCGCGCCTGCGTGCGCTGCGCGCGTCGCTGTGAGCACCCCTGACCTCGTGCTGCCCGACGGCGTCGCGCCCCTCGCGGGGGACGTCGCCCCCGGCGGTGGCCTCGACGGTGTCGACGGTGTGCTCTTCGACGTCGACGACACGCTCGTCGACACCCGTGGTGCGTTCGCGCTCGCGATCGACGCGGTGTGCGCGGTGCACCTGCCGCACCTGCCCGTCGAGCGGTACGGCGAGGTCCTTGCGCTGTGGCGCAGCGACCCGCACGGCTGGTACCGGGCGTACACGCGCGGCGAGCTGACGTTCGACGGCCAGCGGATGCTGCGTGCGAACGAGCTGCAGGAGACGTTCGGCGGCGCGGTCCTCGACGAGGACGGGTACGCGGCGTGGAAGACGGTCTTCTGGGGCACGTTCGAGGAGAGCTGGCGCGCGCACGACGACGCCGCTCCCGTCCTCGGGCGGCTCGCCGCCGCGGGGGTCAAGGTGGGGGCGCTGTCCAACGCGTCGGTCGCCCTGCAGACGGACAAGCTGGCCCGGTCGGGGCTGTCGGAGGTGCCCATGCTCGTGGGCGTCGACACCCTGGGCTTCGGCAAGCCGGACCCGCGGGTCTTCGTCGAGGCGTGCGCGCGCCTGGGCACGGACCCGGCTCGCACGGTCTACGTGGGCGACGAGCTCGACGTCGACGCGCGGGCCGCGGCCGCGGCAGGTCTGACGGGCGTGTGGATCGACCGCCCCGGTACCCGTCGCGGCGGACCGGCCGAGGAGGACCCCGAGGCCGCGCGTGCGGCCGGGGTGCACGTCGTGGCGAGCCTCGACGAGGTCGGCGACCTGGTGCTCGCGGGTCGCTGACGGGCCCGGAGCGCGCGTCGACGTGGAGGGTTCCGGTCGAGGGAGCAGGCTGCAGCACGCCACCTCGACCGGAACCCTCTATCTCGCGGGTGCGGCCTGCGGGCGCCTGCGCTCCCGCGACGGCGGTGCCGGCGGCGCGGGCGCTCCCGTGGCGACGGCCGCGATCTGTCGCGCCGGGGCAGACAGCTCGGTGCCGTCCTTCCAGACCATCCGCAGCCGCCGCGAGAGATCCAGGCCGGGCACCTGGATCTCGACGAGCGTGCCGCGGGCCAGGTCGTCCGCGACCGTCAGCCGCGACAGCACCGCGACCGCCCCGCCGTACTGCACCGCGGTCTTGAGCGACGCGGTCGATCCCAGGTAGGGCAGGTGGTCGGGGAGGCGGGCGCCGGCCGCGACGAGGGACTTCTCGAGCGTCTCGCGCGTGCCCGAGCCGCGCTCGCGGACCACGAGCCCACCGCTCACCAGCTCGTCGACGGTCGCGGTTCGCCGCCGCCGGGCCGCCCAGGGGTGCGTCGGGGCGACGACCACGAGCAGCTCGTCCCGGGCCAGGGTGCGGCTGCGCAGCCCCCTGCGCATGGTCGAGCTCTCGATGAAGCCGAGGTCGGCCTCGTCCGCGAGCACGAGCTCCATGACGGTGCGCGAGTTGCGCACGAGCAGCTCGACATCGGGGGACGCCGTCGCCGCCGGCGCCCCGGGGGCGCCGGGTGTGCCGGCCGTCGCGGCAGTGGTGGCTGTCGCCGCCAGCGTCGCGAGCCAGCGGGGCGCGAGGTACTCGGCGATCGTCAGGCTCGCCGCGAGCCTGATACGGGCCGACGGGGCCTCGCGCAGGGCCGCGGCCGAGGTCTCGAACCGGTCGGAGGCCTCCACGACCTCGCGGGCCCAGGTGGCCGTCGCCCGTCCGGTCTCGGTGAGCCGGGCCCCGCGCGTCGAGCGGGTCACGAGCTCCAGACCCAGGTGCCTCTCGAGGCGCCGCATCCCCGCCGAGGCGCTCGGCTGCGAGACCCCCAGCGCCCGTGCCGCCGCGCTGATCGAGCCGTGGCGGTCCGTCGCGACGAGCAGCTCGAGCAGGGCGAGCGACGTGCGCTCGCGGCGCGGGGGAGAGGTGCTCGCGGGAGCCCCGGGGACGTGCTCGGTCATAACCTCATCCTATGGCTAGGTCGCCAGATGGGCCTTCTGACGGGCATCCCGGCGCGGCATGGTGGAAGCATGACCCCCACGAACGACCTCGCGACCCCCACCCTGGGCGCGACCGCCACCCCCGACCAGCCCGCCCCGACCGGCGGCCCGGCCCCCGCCAGGAGCTCCGCACCGTGGATCCGGCGCGCCGCACCGGGGCTCGCGCTCTGCGCCGTCGCGACCGCCGTCGCCTACCTGCTCGCCCAGGTGATCCCGCTCTCGCCCCTCGTGCTCTCGCTGCTCGTCGGCGCGGTCGTCGGCTCGCTGCTCGGGAGCCTGCGCAGGGCCGGCGGTGCGAGCGGCGCCGTCGGGCAGGGGGCGGCGCGGGCGCGGTGGGCCGGCTCCCTCACCTCCCGGACCCAGGAAGGGACGAGCTGGACCGCGAAGCGCGTCCTGCGCGCCGGGGTCGTGCTGCTCGGGCTCCAGCTCTCGCTGCCCGAGGTCCTCGCGCTCGGATGGCGCGGGCTCGCGGTCGTCGGGATCACGGTCGCCGTGACCTTCAGCGCGACGCTCGCGCTGGGACGGGCGCTGCGGGTCCCGCGCGTGACGTCGCTGCTCGTCGCGACGGGCTTCTCGATCTGCGGCGCGGCTGCGATCTCGGCCATGCAGGGCGTGGTCGGAGGAGGCGACGACGAGCGGACGCGCCGCGAGAACGACGACGCGGTCGCGACGGCCCTCGCGCTCGTGACGATCTTCGGGTCGCTCGCGATCTTCGTCCTGCCGTGGCTCGCGGGCCTGCTGGGCCTCGACGACGACCGCGCCGGGCTGTGGATCGGGGCGAGCGTCCAGGAGGTCGCGCAGGTCGTGACCGCGGGCGGCGCGATCTCGGCCGCGGCCCTCGCGACCGCGACCGTGAGCAAGCTGGCCCGCGTCGTGCTGCTGGCACCGATCGTGGCCGGTGCGGGGGTGGTCAAGGCGCGCCGGGAACGCGTCGCACGCCCCGCCGACGTCGGGGTGGCCGCCGGCGCCCCGGCAGCCCGCCGGACGCCGCCCGTGCCCCTGTTCGTCGTCGGCTTCCTCGTGGCCGTGCTCGTGCGCAGCACGGGCCTGCTGCCCGCCTCGGTCGTCGAGGTGACGACCACGGTGACCACGCTGCTGTTCACCGCGGCGATGTTCGCGATGGGCCTCGGGGTCGACGCCGCCCACCTGGTCCGCACCGGACGCCGGGCGCTCGTGCTCGGGACCGCGTCGGCCGCGGTCGTGACCGGGGTCTCGCTGGTCGCGGTGCTGCTCCTGGCCTGACCGTGCTCGCGGGCCCGCTTCTGGGCGGGCCCGCGGCGCACGCGGCTACCGGACGCTCGCGTCCCAGCGCCACCTCGTCCGACGGGGCAGACCGGGCAGGTCGCTGCGCCCGGTCGCCCACACGAGGGCGTCCCCCGGGGGCAGGCCCTGCGCGGCCGCCGGCAGGTCCGGGAAGAGCCGGCCGAGCACCTTGGCGCTCAGCCCCTCGGGGAGCCCGGGGGCGACGCCCGTGAGCCCGTCGGCGATGTCCCGACCGTGCACGAGGATCTCGGCGATCCCCATGGCGGCGAAGCCCTCCGGGTCCGAGAGACCGTACGGGTGGTAGGCGCGCCCGTCGGGGGACTGGACCGCGACCTGCGCGGCGAGCAGCTCGCCGCTCGCGAGGATGACCTCGGCGAGCCCCGCCGGACCGGCCTCGCGCTTGACGTGCGCGATCTCGTCCTCGCCCCGGGGGCCGGCCAGCGGCAGGTAGTCGAGCAGGGGGAGGCCCGCGACCTGGAGCGCGTAGGCCAGCAGGTCGTCGACGACGTGCTCGGCCGTGGCCCAGCACGACCACCGCACAGGCCCCGCCTGGGCGTCGAACGCCGCGTCCGGGTGCTGCGCGACGCCGTCGGCGAGCCACCGGGACGCGGCACGGACGTCGTCGGGCGTGACGGGGCCCGGGCTCGCGGAGGTCACGACGTCCTCCGGCTGGGCGCTCACGAATCGACCGCGCCGTCGACCGCGCCGTCGACCGTGGTGGCTGCGTCGGTGCCGAGGACGCGGTCCGCGCGCCAGCACTCGGCCCGGTAGGGCAGGTCGATCTCCGGGCGCCCGGCGAGGGCTGGGTGGGTGGCCACGAGCCGGTCGACGGCGTCGAGCAGCTCGTCACGCTCGGCCGGCGGCAGCGTCAGGAGGTGACTCCGGGTCGCGGCGAGCGTACGGAGGGACGAGGCGGGCAGGTGGTCCTGCCACGGGAAGGTCGCGTGCTCGAGCGGGGTGAAGGCGCCGCCGGCCGCGTCGATCTCCGGGGTCCGGTGGACCGGCTCGAGCGAGTCTCCGCGATGGATGATCTCCGTGAACCGCTCGACCCAGTCGACCGCGTGGTCCCGGACGTTCCACACGACGCCGAGCCGACCGCCGGGACGCAGCACCCGGGCGATCTCCGGGACGGCGACCGCGACGTCGAACCAGTGCCAGGCCTGGCCGACGAGGACCGCGTCGACGCTCCCGTCCTCGAGCGGGATGCGCTCGGCGGTCCCGGACAGGACGTGGGCACCCGGGACGGCGTCCCGGAGCTGGTCGCGCATGCCGTCGGAGGGCTCGACCGCGGTCACGTGGAGCCCGCGCGCCACGAGCCGCTCCGTGAGCTTGCCGGTCCCGGCGGCCAGGTCGAGCACGTGCCGGGCGCCTGCGGGGAGCAGCCAGTCGACCGCGGCGTCCGGGTAGGACGGGCGGACGGCGCGGTACTCGTCGGCGCCCGCACCGAACGAGGCCGCGCGCTGCGCGTGGGAGGCCCGCGCGGGGCCCGGGCCGGACGGGTCGGAGGAGGGGGCGGTCGTCATCCTCCGACGGTGCCACGTCGAGGGGGTGAGGTCCACAGGTGCTCGCGACGTGTCGCGGGGACGGACGGCAGGGCGTGCGAGGGCCGGGGCCGGTGGGGCGGGAGGGCGATTTGGCCCGGCCGGAAGTGTCCGGTAATGTTTTCTCTCGGTGAGGCGCTCACCCGCGGCCCGGGAACGGGACGAGGGCGCGGCGCTGATACCTCCTTGGGGTATGGTGTAATTGGCAACACAACGGTTTCTGGTACCGTCATTCTAGGTTCGAGTCCTGGTACCCCAGCGCAGAGCAAGCAGCGCATCGAGTCGGTCAGACCGACACGAAACGTGCAGTAAAGTTCTCATCGGCACGGAGCCCCTCGGGGTGACGAGCTTAGGCCCCCATCGTCTAGCGGCCTAGGACGCCGCCCTCTCACGGCGGTAACACGGGTTCAAATCCCGTTGGGGGTACGTACGAGGCCTGGCCATCGTCAGATGACCGGGCCTCGATGACGCTCACTCGTCCTTCGGGGCGGGGGAGCGGTCCTGGCCCCCATCGTCTAGCGGCCTAGGACGCCGCCCTCTCACGGCGGTAACACGGGTTCAAATCCCGTTGGGGGTACCACGCGCAAAGCTCGATCATCGACAGATGGTCGGGCTTTCGTCGTTCCCGGGGTGCGTTCCTCAGCACCCAGGACGTCGCGACCCGGCCAGGTGCGCCGCGCTCGTCGCGCACCGCGCACCTGGCCCGGCCGGCCGGGTGGCGTCAGGGCCTGTCAGGGCCCGTCGGTGCCCGTCGGTGCCTGGGCTCAGGGGCGCCCGGGGAGGCAGCCACGGGTCGCGCCTCGAGCAGCCAGTCGAGCACGTCCCGCGCCGACCAGACGCCCTCGTGCCGCTGCGCGAGCCGCGTCGCCCCCGCGACGTCCGCGCCGAGGGTGACGAGCGGCAGCTCGACGTACCCGTCGGCGCGCGTCTGCCCCAGGCCCACGTCGGCCGCGAGCGAGTTGCACAGGCACGACCGCCCCGCGCTCTCGCCCGGCTGGCCCCCCTTGCGCTCGAACATGTGGGAGGGCTCCGCAGGGCAGCGGTAGGTGACCTTGCCGGCGACCTTCTCGACCGGCGTGCGCAGATAGCCCAGGTCGCACAGGCGAGGCCGGGCAGCCGCGAGCGGGGCCTCCGCCAGGGTGCCGGGGAGCTGTGCGACCTTGAAGGGGAAGCCGGTCGGCGAGGTGAGGGGCTCGGTCCGCACGTCGAGCGTCCCGGAGCGCAGGCGGGCGAGCACGTCGTCCCGGAGATCGGGCTCGAGGCCCGACTCCTCGGACAGTGCGAACAGCGTGCCGACCTGGATGCCCGTGGCCCCCGCGTCGACCGCGGCGACCAGTGCCTCGGGCGTCCCCTGCGCCCCCGCCAACCAGAACGGCAGGCCGAGCGCGGCGACCTTCGAGAGGTCGGCCTGGTCCCGGGGACCGAAGACGGGCTGACCGGCCTCGTCGAGCGTGAGCCGACCGCGCGGTGGCGCGTTGTGCCCGCCGGCGGGCGGGCCCTCGACCACGAACCCGTCCGGACGGGTGCGGCCCTCACGGACCAGGTGCTCGGCCAGGGCGTGCGCCGAGACGACGGCGAGGAACGTCGGGCGTGCCACGGGAGGCAGGCGGTCGCCGAGCAGGGCCCCGGGATCGAGGTCGACCGTGTGGCCGCTCCCGCCGGCGACCGTCACGGGGAACCGCACGGCCTCGTGCCCCACGAGCTGGTCGAGCAGGTGGGGGATGTCCCGGGGGATGCCCGCTCCCGTGACGACGTAGTCGGCCCCGGCGAGCATGGACCCGTAGGCGGCCGCAGGGGCAGCCATCTGGATCTTCTCGAGGAAGTTGATGCCCACGCGGCCCCCGTGGCCTTCCTTGGCCAGCCACACCTCGACGAAGCTGCCGAGCACCATGAGCTCCTGCGCCAGGCGCGTCTGCCGTAGCGCGAGCCGCGGCACGGGGGCATAGGGCTGGCCCGCGTCGCGCCCCTCGGGGCGGAAGTAGCGCGCGAGCACCCGCTGGGCGAACCGGGGGACGGGGAACGCCGCGAGCGCCCGTCGCACGGCGCCGTCCCGGTCGCCGTTCTGCAGCCGGCGCGCCAGGACGAGGTCGAGCGCGGTGCCGGACACCAGGCCCAGCTGGCCGGCACGCGCGACGGCGGACGCGAGGCGCCAGGAGGAGACCGCCATGCCCATCCCACCCTGGATGACACGAGGCAGCGTCGGCAGCGTCGGCAGCGGGGGCAGCGGCGGGAACGGCGACTGGACGGGCAGGGGCAGTGCGGTCACGGATGGACCCTTCTCAGACCTTGGCGGGTGGTTACTGCACCGTAGGTTGAGGAACGCGCGAGGAACAGGGTCGAACGGCCCGAACATGACGGTCGGCCCGTGGGACAGGCCGGGGCCGGCGCCCGTGAGGTGGTCGTGCGGACGTCGAGCCGACGCGAGGGGCGGTCTCAGCCGGGCGGTGGCGGTACCGGCGGAGCGGTCGTCGGTGCCGGGCCCGTGGCCCCCTCGGGCCGCTCCCAGGGGTCCGAGGCCGTCCACCCGGCCTGCGCGTCCCACGGGGTGACGGGGACGAACGTGCCACGGTGGTCGTCGGAGACCTCCCACGCCGGACCGTCGGCCTCGCCGCCGGAGTCGTCGGTCTCCCACGCCGGACCGTCGGCCTCGTCCGCAGGCTTGGCCCCCGCGCCGGCGTCGGGCCCCACCGCCGCGACGGCGGGAGGTGGCGGGGGCACCACGGCATGCCGGTCCGCGCCCACCCGCCACGGCCCGCTGCCGCGCGGGGCCACGAAGAGATGTCCCTGACGGTCCTGCTGGACCGAGCGGACGGCGAGGGGCTGCGTCGCGGCCGCGGACCGGTCGCTCTCGGGGCCGTCACCCGTCGCCGTCCACGACGTGCCGCCCAGCGCAGGCTGTCCGGGCTGCCCGGCCGCCGAGGGCTGCGGGGGCCGGCCGTAGGGCCCGGGCGGGGGCACCGCGCCGCCCTGGGGTGCGCCGGGCTGCGGCTGCCCCCACGGCCCGCCGCGGCCGCCGGGGATGAAGATCGTGTCGCACAGCGTGCGGTACGTCGCGTCGGGCCGGGCGACCCAGTTGATGCGGCTCATGGCCTGGTCCTGACCGGCCGACTCGAGGATGAACTGGCCGTAGCCCAGCACGCGGCCCACGACCGATCGGCTGTAGCTCATGTCCGTGACCTTGCCGAGCGGCATCATCGCGACCTTGTGGGTCACGAGCCCGAACATCAGCAGCATGCGCTTGTCGGTCGCGACGAACCACTCGTTGCGCCAGTCCAGGACCTTCCACAGCAGGCGCAGAGCGACGAGCACCCACGCCCACCAGAGCAGCAGCGCGCCCTCGCCCACGGTCGGGCCGATCGTGCTGACCAGCCAGGCCACGAGCAGGAAGGCGGCGAAGGTCGTGGCGACCGGCTCGGCGAGCTTGCCCCAGTGGGCGCGCGTGGCCAGGACGACGCGCTCGCCCGGGAGGATGTAGCGCCGCAGGTGACGCGCGCTCAGGCGTGGCGTCCGGGTGGGGGACTCCACGAAGGGCAGGTCCTGCGCCATGGTGCGCCTACTTCATGAGCGACTGGACGAACTGCCCGAAGCTCTGGAAGGCGCCCAGGATGACGTCCCAGATGGCCTGGACGATGTCCGCCGCGCGGTCGGGGCTCTGGACGACGGCGTACAGCAGGAAGACGACGACGACCCACATCAGGATGGTCTTGGCCTTGCCGGGCATCGTGTGGTCCTCACGTCGTCGATCGGGGCGGGTGCGACTCTGCTCGCCATGGTGACCAGAGCGGACGGAACGCCGTCGGAGGCGCGCCGACGACGAGTCTAGCGTTTCGCCCGAATCCGTCGTAGGGGGTGTGTCACGACAAGGGTGGACAGCAGGAGGGCGGGCGCCGCACGGCGCCCGCCCTCCTGCCCACAGGTCGACGGACGGTCACTCGCCGGAGCGGCGCAGGACCTCGGTCAGGCGGTTGGCGGCGGCGACGACCGACCCCGAGTGCAGCCGGCCGGGCTGGCGCGTGAGGCGCTCGACCGGGCCGGAGATCGAGACCGCGGCGACGATCCGCCCCGACGGGCCGCGGACGGGCGCCGACACCGACGCGACCCCGAGCTCGCGCTCCGAGACGGACTGTGCCCAGCCGCGCCGTCGGACCCCCGAGAGGATCGTGGCCGTGAAGACGGCCTCGCGCAGGCCGCGGTGCAGGCGGTCCGGCTCCTCCCAGGCGAGGAGCACCTGGGCCGCGGAGCCCGCGCCCATGGTGAGCGTCGCGCCCACGGGGATCGAGTCGCGCAGACCGACGGGCCGCTCGGCCGCGGCGACGCAGATGCGATGGTCCCCCTGGCGGCGGTAGAGCTGCGCGCTCTCGCCGGTGTGGTCGCGCAGCGCCGTGAGAACGGGGTTCGCGGCGGCGAGCAGGCGGTCCTCGCCGGCTGCCGTCGCGAGCTCGTTCAGGCGCGGCCCGAGGACGAAACGGCCCTGCATGTCGCGGGCGACCATACGGTGGTGCTCGAGCGCTACTGCGAGGCGATGGGCCGTAGGACGGGCGAGTCCGGTGGCGGTGACGAGCTGGGCCAAAGTGGCTGGTCCGGACTCCAGAGCGCCCAGAACGGACGCCGCCTTGTCCAGCACGCCGACTCCGCTAGAATTGTCCATAGGTCGATATTGACGTCTCGCACAGTGAGATGCAAGTCAGCGGGTGTCGTGTCGACCGAGGACCGGGGGATTCACCCCGGTCCACGACCGAGACGTACCCCCCGATCGTCGCCACGGCCCCCGCGTGCGCGACCACCGCAGGACACAGGTAGGAGAGAACCAACATGGCCGGCACGCTGGCGGAGAAGGTCTGGGACGCGCACCTGGTGCGACGAGGCACCGACGGGTCGCCCGACCTCCTCTACATCGATCTGCACCTCATCCACGAGGTCACCAGTCCGCAGGCCTTCGAGGGCCTGCGCCTTGCCGGCCGACAGGTGCGCCGCCCCGACCTGACGATCGCGACCGAGGACCACAACACTCCCACGCTCGACATCGATCTCCCTATCGCGGACCTCACGAGCCGCACCCAGATCGACACGCTGCGCAACAACGCCAAGGAGTTCGGCGTGCGCATCCACTCGCTCGGTGACGCGGACCAGGGGATCGTGCACCAGGTCGGCCCGCAGCTCGGGCTGACCATGCCGGGCCTGACGGTCGTGTGCGGCGACTCGCACACCTCGACCCACGGTGCGTTCGGGGCTCTCGCTTTCGGCATCGGGACGTCCGAGGTCGAGCACGTGCTCGCGACCCAGACCCTGCCGCTCGCGCCCTTCAAGACCATGGCGATCACGGTCAACGGCGAGCTGCCCCCGGGCGCGACGTCCAAGGACATCATCCTCGCGATCATCGCGAAGATCGGCACGGGCGGCGGCCAGGGCTACGTCCTGGAGTACCGCGGCGAGGCCATCCGCAAGCTGACCATGGAAGCCCGCATGACGGTCTGCAACATGTCGATCGAGGCGGGCGCGCGCGCCGGCATGATCGCTCCTGACGAGACCACGTTCGAGTACCTCAAGGGCCGTCCGCACGCCCCCGAGGGTGCTGACTGGGACGCCGCGGTCGAGTACTGGAAGACGCTCAAGACCGACGACGACGCCACGTTCGACGAGGAGGTCGTCCTCGAGGCGGCCGACCTCGAGCCCTTCATCACCTGGGGCACCAACCCCGGCCAGGGCCTGCCCCTGTCCGCGAACGTCCCGGTCCCGGCGGAGATCGCCGACGAGAACGAGCGCGTCGCCGCCGAGCGTGCGATCGAGTACATGGGCCTGACCCCGGGTGCTCCGCTGCGCGACATCGCGATCGACACGGTCTTCATCGGCTCGTGCACCAACGGCCGCATCGAGGACCTGCGCTCGGTCGCCAAGGTCGTCCAGGGCAAGAAGAAGGCAGACTCGCTGCGCGTGCTCGTCGTGCCCGCGTCGGCGCGCGTCCGCCTCCAGGCCGAGGCCGAGGGGCTCGACCAGATCTTCCTCGACTTCGGTGCCGAGTGGCGCAACGCCGGCTGTTCCATGTGCCTGGGCATGAACCCGGACCAGCTCGCCCCGGGGGAGCGCTCGGCCTCCACGTCCAACCGCAACTTCGAGGGTCGCCAGGGCAAGGGTGGACGCACCCACCTTGTCTCGCCGCTCGTCGCGGCCGCGACGGCCATCCGCGGGACGTTGTCCTCGCTGGCCGACCTGGACCTGCCGGCCGACGTCGACATCACGTCGTTCGACGGCACGCCGCTCGCG
Source organism: Oerskovia sp. 140933 (assembly GCF_059651515.1). Classification (NCBI taxonomy): domain Bacteria; kingdom Bacillati; phylum Actinomycetota; class Actinomycetes; order Micrococcales; family Cellulomonadaceae; genus Oerskovia; species Oerskovia sp. 140933. Next base: position 23,210 of record NZ_JAMXIO010000034.1, on the reverse strand, counting down.
CCGCTCGACCCGCGCGTCCCGCTGCAGGTCTGACCCGGCCCCCTGACGACACTCATCGAGGAAGCAGAAGCATCATGGAGAAGTTCACCACCCACACCGGTGTCGGTGTCCCGCTGCGCCGCAGCAACGTCGACACGGACCAGATCATCCCCGCCGTCTACCTCAAGCGCGTGACGCGCACGGGCTTCGAGGACGCGCTGTTCGCGGCGTGGCGCGGGGACCCCGCGTTCGTCCTGAACCAGCCCGCGTACTCGTCCGGCTCCGTGCTGGTCGCGGGCCCCGACTTCGGCACCGGATCGTCGCGCGAGCACGCCGTGTGGGCCCTCAAGGACTACGGCTTCAAGGTCGTCCTGGCCTCGCGTTTCGCGGACATCTTCCGCGGCAACTCGGGCAAGCAGGGCCTGGTCGCGGGCATCGTCGCGCAGGAGGACATCGAGCTGCTGTGGAAGGTCCTCGAGACCAAGCCCGGCACCGAGGTCACGGTCGACCTGGTCGAGCGCACCGCGACGGCCGACGACGTCGTGGTCCGTTTCCAGATCGACGACTACACGCGCTGGCGCCTCATGGAGGGCCTCGACGACATCGGTCTGACCCTCCAGCACGAGGAGGACATCACGGCGTTCGAGCAGACGCGTGCGTCGTGGCGCCCCAGGACGCTGCCGGCGAAGCACCTGCCGACGGTCGAGATCGAGGCGGCTCGCCCGTCCGCGTGACGCGCGTGCGAACCGGCCCGACGGCGCCGCTCCCCGCGGGGGGGAGCGGCGCCGTCGGCGTCTCGGGGCATGGGCGACGCGCCGCGTCGAGGCCTCGGGTGCGGCGCGTCAGGGGTGCGGCGGCCCCTGGCGGATGCGCGCGAGCTGGGACTCCGCGGTGACCTTGGTGGGGTCCCACCCGGCTTCGAGCCACCACGTCGCGCCCGCCGCCTCGAGCGCGCGCGCGTCCTGCGCCGCGGCGTCGAGGTCGGTCGGGAAGTCCCGCTGGACCACGAGCTCGAACGGACCGGCCGCCGGGTCGCGGTGCTCGGCGACCCAGGTCGCGACCTCGCGCACGTCCTCCGGTGAGAGCGGGTCCAGGCCACGGTCGCCCCGGAGCTGGACCGTCACGCCGTCCCAGCGGACCGCGCGGCTCATCGACCTTTCGCTCGGGAACACCCCCACGGGCCACACGGGGATGCGCCCGTTGACGGGCCGGGGCGAGATCGTCATCTCGCCGGTCGAGATGTGCGTCCCGTCGAACGAGAAGGCCTCGCCGGACCAGGAGCGCTCGAGGAACGCGAGCACGTCGTCGAGCAGCTCGGCGCGTTCGCGCAGCGACGTGAGCTGGCCGGGGACCGCGCTGAAGCCCGCGTCGTCGAGCACCCCCACGCCCACGGGCAGGACCAGCCGCCCGCCCGACAGGTGGTCGACCGTGAGCGCCTGGCGCGCGAGCTCCCAGGGACGGCGGCGCGGCAGCGCGAACACGAGCGCCCCCAGGGTCACGCGCTCCGTCTGGACGGCTGCCGCGGACAGGATGCCCCACGGGTCGTAGCTGTCCATGCCGGGCAGGCTGATGCCGTCCCACGTGAAGTAGCCGTCCCAGCCGTGCTCCTCGGCCTCTCGGGCCATCGTGACCAGCTCTGACGCGGAACCGAAGCTCCCGACGAACCCGAACTTCAAGCCCATGACGTCCTCCTGCGACTCGTTGGCGGTCCCTCCACCGTAGGTGTGACCACCGACACGCGCCGCGGCCGGACGACGAAGGCCTGTTCGCCCGCGACATCGCGGGCGAACAGGCCTCGGGGTCGTCAGGAGATCAGTGGTGCTTGTTCTTGCGCGGGATGAAGTGCACGACCGTGACGACGACCGCGCCCACCACGACGCCCACGATCGCGGATCCCAGGGTGTCGACGAGCCACACCAGGAACCCGCCGACGGCTGTGACGCCGTGCACGGCCTCCTCGAGGACGTGCAGCAGGTCGTACGGAGCGTGCCAGCCCAGGTCGTACGTGCCCTGCAGCAGGATGTGGCCACCGACCCACAGCATCGCGACGGTGCCGACGATCGAGATGACCCCCATGACGCGCGGCATCGCCTTGACCAGGCCGTGGCCGAAGGACTTGACCCACCCGGTGTCGCGCCCCGCGAGGTGCAGGCCGATGTCGTCCATCTTCACGATGAGGCCGACGATCCCGTAGACGACCGCCGTGATGAGCAGCGCCACGATCACCAGGATGATCGCGCGCGCCCAGAAGCCTTCCTCCGCGACCTCGTTGAGCGCGATGACCATGATCTCGGCACTCAGGATGAAGTCGGTACGCACCGCGCTCGACACGACGCTGTCCTCGTCGACGGCCTTCTTCGCGGCAGCGTCGTCGACGGCCTTGCCGTGCTTGCCCGAGACCATCTCCCACAGCTTCTCGGCGCCCTCGAACGCGAGGTACGTCCCGCCGACCATGAGCAGCGGCGTGAGCAGCACGGGCAGGTACTCGCTCAGCAGCAGCGCCGCCGGGAGGATGAACAGGAGCTTGTTGCGCAGCGAGCCCATCGCGATGCGCTTGATCACGGGCAGCTCACGCTTCGCGGCCAGCCCGGCGACGTACTGGGGGGTCACGGCCGTGTCGTCGATCACGACACCGGTCGCCTTGACGCTCGCCCGCCCCGCGGCAGCACCGATGTCGTCGACGGACGCAGCCGCCAGCTTGGCGAACGCTGCGATGTCGTCCAGGAGGGCTACGAGTCCTACGGCCATGAGGTCTCCACGAGGCCCGTGTCGCCGCCCACGAGCCCGAGGTCGGGAATCGACGCGGCTGTCACGCATCGTAACGACTCGCGCGGGCGGTCGCCGAGGGGCGTCCGTGCGGGCACACCTGCCGAGAGGCAGGCCGCTGCCCGACGGCGTCGCCGCGGCCGTTCTGGACGTCACCCTCGGCGCACCCCCGGTGACGTGTGACGCGATCGGTCGCTCCGGCGTCGGGCAGACGTCCTAGGCTGGACCCCATGGCTAACCACTACGACGTCGTCGTCCTCGGCGCGGGCCCCGGCGGCTACGTCGCCGCCATCCGCGCGGCCCAGCTCGGCCAGTCCGTCGCGATCATCGAGGAGAAGTACTGGGGCGGTGTGTGCCTCAACGTCGGGTGCATCCCCTCCAAGGCGCTCCTGCGCAACGCGGAGCTCGCCCACCTGTTCACGCACCAGGCCGACTTCTTCGGCATGACGGGTGACGTGTCGTTCGACTTCGGCAAGGCGTTCGACCGCAGCCGCGACGTCGCCGACGGCCGCGTCAAGGGCGTGCACTTCCTCATGAAGAAGAACAAGATCACCGAGTACGACGGGCGCGGCACGTTCCGCGACGCCAACACGATCGACGTCGCGCTGTCCTCGGGCCAGACCGAGACCGTGACGTTCGCCAACGTGATCATCGCGACGGGCTCGAAGGTCCGCCTGCTGCCGGGCGTCGAGCTGAGCGAGAACGTCGTCACGTACGAGAAGCAGATCCTGACGCGCGAGCTGCCGCGCTCGATCGCGATCGTCGGCGCTGGCGCGATCGGCATGGAGTTCGCGTACGTGCTGAAGAACTACGGCGTCGACGTGACCATCATCGAGTTCCTCGACCGCGCGCTGCCCAACGAGGACATCGAGGTCTCCAAGGAGATCGCCAAGCAGTACAAGAAGCTCGGCGTGAACATCCTGACGTCGACCGCGGTGCAGACCGTCACCGACAGAGGAGCCGGTGGCGGCGTTGTTGTGTCCTACAAGGGCGTCAAGGACGACAAGCCCGGCTCGATCGAGGTCGACAAGGTCCTCATGGCCGTGGGCTTCGCACCCAACGTCGAGGGCTTCGGCCTCGAGAACACGGGCGTTGCACTGACCGACCGCGGTGCGATCGCGATCGACGACGTCATGCGCACCAACGTGCCCCACATCTACGCGATCGGTGACGTCACCGCGAAGCTCATGCTCGCGCACGTCGCCGAGGCGCAGGGAGTCGTCGCGTCCGAGACCATCGGCGGCGCTGAGACCATGACGCTCGGCGACTACCGCATGATGCCGCGCGCGACGTTCTGCCAGCCGCAGATCGCCAGCTTCGGCCTCACCGAGCAGCAGGCCCGCGACGAGGGCTACGACGTCAAGGTCTCCAAGTTCCCCTTCACCGCCAACGGCAAGGCACACGGCCTGGGCGAGCCCACGGGCTTCGTCAAGCTCGTCGCCGACGCCCGCTACGGCGAGCTCCTCGGCGGCCACCTGATCGGCCCCGACGCGTCCGAGCTGCTGCCCGAGCTCACGCTCGCCCAGAAGTGGGACCTCACGGCGTCCGAGCTGGGGCGCAACGTGCACACGCACCCGACGCTGTCGGAGGCCGTGCAGGAGGCCATTCATGGACTCGCGGGGCACATGATCAACTTCTGATTCCCAGGACACATCGGAAACGGACACGTCTCCTGACGAGAGGCCCTGATCGGCACCATCGGAGCAGGTCAGGGCCTCTTTCTGTGCCCTTAGGCGAGTGGGCGGAAGGGGACGGTGTGACCCAAAAGGGTCCACTCCGACGGGCAGGTAGGGCGTGGGGTCGTCCGCGACGTCTCGGCCACGCTTCGAGCCGGGAGTCGGTGGAATGTGCCAGGATCGACTACGTCCCAACTGCACTGAAAGGCAATCGTGCCACCGAAGGAGAAGTTCACGAAGGCAACCGAAGGGTTGCGAACTGAGATCGCCGAACTCACACCCACCCGCGATGAACTCCTTCCGTTCCTGATGTCGGGTCGGGATTGCGTCTACGACGTGTTGGAGGCTGCCACGTGACGAACGGCGGCCAGTGGATCACCCCGGATGTTCATCTTCCGCAGGAACTCCTGGACGCTCACGCGGAAGGCCGAGTTGTCTTCTTCGTTGGCGCGGGGGCGTCGCTGGCAGCGCCGTCTGGTCTTCCACTGTTCAGGGATCTAGCCATTGCTCTCGGCCGGGAAGCTGGCGTTGCGTACGTCGAACTCCCTGATGGTGGTGCGGAGCAGCTTGATCACTTCCTCGGGCGATTGACGCACCTGACGCCACCGTACGAGGTCCATCAGCGGACGCACGTGCTGCTCGCCGAGCCGACATCTCAGCCGAACGACTGGCACGACGCGATCGTGCGCCTCGCCTCCGCCTACGGGAAACCGCGGATCGTCACGACCAACTTCGACGACCACCTTGACGCGGCGGCTGCGGCCGCTGGCATCGATCTGCCGGAAAAGTGGATCGGGCCCGCTCTGCCGCTCGGTCATGCCGTTGCCGGGCTCGTGCACCTGCACGGGTCGGTCACTCGCGGGCCTGAGGAGCTTGTCCTCACTGACAAGGACCTCGGCCAGGCGTACTTGTCGGAAGGCTGGGCCACGCGCTTCCTGCTGAAGCTCTTTCAAGCGAACGTCGTCGTGTTCATCGGTTATGGCCTCACGGACCCGACGATGCGGTACCTGACGCTTGGATTACCATCCGGTGCGTCGCTTTACGCCTTCGAGCGCACCTCGCGAGCGAGCGATCCGGACTGGGCGCGCCTCGGAGTGGCCACCATCCCGTTCGGCGAGGACTTCGACAGCGTGCCGAAGGCGCTGAGCGCATGGAACACCCGAGCGCGGATGGGGCAGCTCGACCACCGCTCTCGCATCGAAACTTTGGTGGATGGGGGAACTTCTCTCACGCCTGTTGACCGCGACTATCTCACGGCCCGTGTCAGCGTTCCAGAGGGTGCGCGCGATTTTGCATGGGCCGCCGAGAAGCTAACTGATGTTGCGGCAAAAATCGAGTGGCTCGTATGGGTCGAGGCTCATCCCACATTCCAGGAACTATTCACCCTCCGCGAGGTTTCCGACGCCGCTACCATCCTTGGTAACTGGTTCTTGAACGACTTCGTGTCATCCCCGGTGCTCCATGGCGCTGCCTTCCAGACCCTGGAACGGCTCGGGCCGAGGCTATCGGATCAGTTCTTCCGAGGTGCTTGCAATGCGACATGGAGACTCGACGAGAAGGATGCTGTTGTCGCGGAGAGGTGGCGGGCGTTCCTTGCCACCTCGATTCCGGGGCAGTCGGCGCCCCTCGACGGTGAAATGTTGCTCCCATTCCTGCAAGGCGCGACAACACTTGGGGCCGTTTCCGTTCGCACGGCGCTCCGCCCGTTCCTCACACTCAAGCGCAGATTGTTCCTCGGCGACGGAGAAGACAGATCGACCGAGCTTCCGAACGCGGAGGTCAAATGGGCGTTCGAGGAGTACGTGCTCACGCCGCCTCTTCTACAGGCCGTTGCCGATGCGCCAGCGGGCGACAGCCGCGTCGGAACTTTGCTCGAAGAATCCCTCGCATCAGCCTACGACCTACTGCTTGCCTATCACGGCGTCCACTACTGGGACTCGCTCTCTCGCGACCGTTCAGCAATCGAACCGCACGAGCAAGACGAGTTCCGCGAGCCGCTCGATGCAGTTGTTGATGCCCTCCGCGATTATGGCGTTAAAGCAATCTCAGTCGTGCCCGAAATTGCAGACCGATGGTGGTCGCGAAAGCACGCACTCTTCCAGCGCCTCGCTCTCCACCTGGTCGCCGCCGACGACTCGCGATCGCACGAGGACAAGTTGGAGTGGACGCTTTCCCGCACCGATCTATATCCAGACCACGCAAAGCACGAACTCTTCCGACTCCTCGCGGCTGTCCTCCCCGAAGCGTCCGCAGAGGCGAGGGCGCGGGTCCTGGCCGCCGTATCCGAAGGCCCGGACTATCGGGATGACCTGGACGATCGAGAGCGCCACATCTCGTACGCCAAGTACAACCTGCTCGTCTGGCTCAGCACGTCGACACCTGGCTGGAAGGAGGCTGCCGATACCTTGGCCTCAGTCCAGGAGGCGAATCCTGAATTCGCGCCAAGGGACCATCCGGACTTCGACATGTGGATGTCTGGGGGCGTGTGGGGAGGGAAGCTCCCGCTGGCGCCGGAAGAGTTCATTGCCCAGTTGTCAGAGAGCGCTACCACCGCTATGAACAATCTTCTTGAACGTGAATACGCCGAGCGTCACTTCGAAGATCCCAATTGGGACGACGCGCTCAGCCTCGTGCGCCAGACCGTCGCTCAACGCCCGGAACTTGGGCTCTTGCTTTGGGACGAGATCCAGGGCCGCAGCGACCTGGGCGAACGCGGCAATGGCCTTTGCAGGGCAACGGTCTCAGGCTGGACCGGTGCGGCTCTGGGAGAGCATGGTGAGGAGATTGTCGAGCACGTTGCAGCTCTGGCTGGCGACTCGAAAAGTGCTCATGAGATCGGCCGCTTCCTGCAGGAGCAGATCGGGCGGCAGATCGATAGCGAAGAGACGCCGACCATCGCAGCGATGCGGGCGCTCGCCCAGAACCTCTGGGACAGCCAAAGTGGCCAATTCACCCATGGACACGACAATCCGCTTTCGGCTGCGCCGCTGTGGCTCAACTCGTGGCCCGGTTCCCTCGCCCAGTACTGGCCCCAGGAAATCGACCGCCGATGGCGCCACAATCTCGGGAACTGGGCTGGACTGAACGATGAGGAGCGGGCGGCACTTGTCTCGCTCCTCTCCGGACCGCGCCCTGCTCTGGATGCCACCCGACCCGCAATCGCTAGAGTTCTCCAGTTCCTCTTCGCGGCGGACGCGGACTTTGCCACGGAGTATGTCTTACCACTCTTCCGTGAGGCTGACTCGGCCGTCCTTGCCTGGCACTCCTACCTCCACTCCCCACGATGGGACGACAAGCTCCTCGCTGCTGGCCTCCTGGAGAGCATGAACGAACTGTGGGACCGATTGGATCAGTTGGGCGATTGGAGGTATCGGCAGCAGTTCTTCGGCCTCGTCACCGCCATCCTGTCCTGGGCAGGCATCGATACGGACAGCCGGCGCAGCGTCCTCACGCAAAGCGTCATCGGGGCCAACGGGGCGCATGCTGCGGACTTCGCGGAAACCGTGGCCCGTTTCCTTACCGGGGAATCCGTCGACGGTGCCAAGATTTGGGACCGCTGGTTGCGCAGGCACATGACCGACCGGCTCAGCGGGGTGCCAAGGACCGCTTCTCCAGAGGAACTTGTCCGCTGGACTAACACCATACCTCAGCTCAGTCATGCCATTCCCGAGGCCGTTAACCTTGTTAGCGGGCGGAACATCGGACTCGAAGATGAATGGTTCAGTCTGGACATCCCGGAAGACACACTCCAGGCTTACGGCCCCACTCTCATCAGCCACTTCGTGGAGCGACTCTCCAACACCAAGTCCACCTCGATGATGCTGGCGCATCGAGTACGTGGGCTGATCGGTATGTTCCGGGAGGGATTGGGCAACGACGCCGTGCAGCCACTCGTCGATGCCGCGCGTGAAAAGGGCATTTCCGATGTCTGAACAACTGAAGACGAACTTGACCTCGTTCTTTCACCCGTTCGGTGAGCGGGCGGTGCCGCTGCGCCGGTGCGGTGCAAGAGGTTTCATTCTTGCGGGTGGGTGCGACAACGCGTCGGACGACGATCGGAGCGCGGGTCCGAGATCGTGCTTGGGGATCGTCGGGAGGAGGTGCCAGCTGGGAGCTGGCCTGAGGTTGCTGAGCTTATCGAGCCAGTCGCCAACGACGGCGGCCCAGGTGGGGGTGCCGCAAGGTGCAGCACCTTGGAGCAGGCAGGGCGTCGAAGATCGCGGGGATGGTCAACAGGCGAAGGCGCAGCCGTTCTAGTTCCCACCGGCGGGCATCGTGGCCCGTCAGGACCAGCGTCTGCACCTTGGCGGTGAGGTCGCGCGCGAGCATCAGCAGGTCACGGTCGCCATCGCGCGAAATCACCGACAATGTCCGCAACGGCGCTAAGACCGGCTGTTAGGTAGAGAGTCCATCCGGGCGAAACTGAGGACATGGCCGAGGCTGATGCTGCTTGGCGAAGTGCCGACTATCGGAGCGGCGCGTAGGAATGGGCACGTGGCCCCCGACCTAGCACACGAACTGTGGGCTAATAATGATTCTGAGCCCCGGTCCCAGATGATCAACTCTTGATCTGGCCAAACGTCCCTTCAGAGCGGACGCGTTGTGACAGAGGCCCGGACCTGCAAAGTTCTCGCCGGTCCGGGCCCCCGATTCACAGGCACGGCGATGCGCTGAGGCGAAAGAACTCTTCTAGGCTCCGACCCGCTCGGCGATAGCAGTTCCATCGACGAACAAGCTCTTGTCGGCGGTCAGATCTACCGTCGAAGCTAGGACGCCGAGCGCAACCAAGTGCTCGCCGATTGCTGTAAGACCTTCGTCTCGCACCCAGGCGCGACGCGGGTCGGGGACGCCCTCGTCATTTAGGATTCGCTGGTGTTCCGTCGGACGAGCTAGGTCCAAGTAGGTGACGACGTCGTCGTAAGAGATCTCACAGGCCTCAGCCAGAGCATTCGCAGAGGTCCACTCAGCCCCCGTGAGTGCCGCGAGGGCCGCCTCAACAGCCGAGAGGTCGGGTGCAGTGGGGTCGCTCACGGTAGCGAGCGGACCGACCCAGATCTCAATCGCCTCGTCGATCAAGCGTCGCGAACGCTGCCGGATATTCTCGGGTAGCCAGTCGGTGGACTCAGCGATCTCGGTATTGAGGTGAAGTGTGCTACCGGAGAGAATCCCCTTTTTGCGGTCCAAGAACGAGTTCGATAGCCTCTGGTTGAGGCTCGTAAGTGTGCAGTTGCCGATCGTGTCCACTAGCTCCCGGTGGACCTGCTCGACGTCCTTGACTCCCGACTCGCGTAGATACGTGGACCACTGCGCATTGGGCTTTTGCGGCATGAAGTGCTCAAGGGTGAAATTGGCCGAGGTCCAGTCGATGTGGCCGTCCTGGGAGCGGTGTTCTTCTAGTCGTCGCAAGACGAAGTAACGCTGGGTTACTCGCTGAAACGCGGCGAACGTGGCGGTCCCGGCCTTGTCGCGTAGCTCGGCGTCCGTCGGCCAGTACTTTCCCGACTCTGATAGGAATCGGTGGAGTGCGTCGGCAACGTTCGGCTTGTCGAACGACGCGACCTGGCCCACTAGCGTCGTGAAGATGCGGTTGAGGTTGTTGGTCGGTGTGCCGATGAGCATTCGTCGCACCAGGAACGACTCGATCAGTGCCAAGCATTGACGGACTTCAGGCTCGCTCAGGTCGCCTGCCGCATGACGCACCAGTAGGTGGTGGGTCAGTGGCTGGTGAACATTCGAGCTCCACTCGTTCAGTCGACGTAGGGAGTTTGCTAGCCCGTCGTCCTTGGGCGCGGTTGCCGCGAGAAAGACTGTCTGACGCTGAAACAGGTCTTTCAGCGTCGCCGTGACTTCTTCCTCGGAGTGTTCGACGTCTTGCAGAATCTGTTGCCAATGCTCGTACACTGCCTCGGTCTTCACCTGCTCCAGACCGTTCCCGCGGCTCGCCAAGTCGACCCAAAGGAAGCGGCCAAAGCTGCGCCCGAGTGCGTCCTCCATTGGACGCCAGTATGTCTGATGGGCATCTTCGTGGCTATCTGGAAGCAGCATGAAGAAGTGGCTTCGCAGCTTGTCGACTTCGGAGAGTCCGACTCCCGTGCTGTTCAGTGTCTGAAAGATGCGGTGTGGATTGTCGCCTTCGCCCACCTCGATCTTCACCACGAGCAGGCCGTCGAGGATCGCCTGGCGGAGCTGGCTCGCGGCAGCGGATCCATGCACATCGAGTAGTCGGGATACCCTCTCGCGCATCCAGGTATAGGCGACATGGATGCGACCGGTTCCTCCGGCCCCGCCATCGATGAGGAGGTCGCGCATTCCTTCGGCGTCAGCGGCCTTGGGTAGGATCTTCAGGCGCCCATCGCTGGCCGCATACTTGTTTCTCAGAATTTGTTCGTCGATCGCTTCCCGAAGGACGGCCGAGGTAGTAGCGTCGCGCAGCGCAGCGAGCAGAACCACGATTGTCGTCAACCGCTGCTGGCCGTCAATGACGTCCCATCTCTTCGGCTGTTCGTCCGAAGAGACAGACGAATCCGCCTGTGCATTTATAACCAGGCTACCGAGGAAGTATGGACTCAGTGAGTTTCCATTTACGAGGGCGTCGAACTGACGCTCCACGGGCCTCCAAAGAGCGTTCCATTGTCCGGTCGACCACGCGTAGTCGCGTTGGTAGGCAGGGACTACGTACTGCTTCGTGCCTTCGAGGATCTCTCGCAGCTTGCTCTCGGTGCCTTTGATCGTTCGCTCCTTGCTCGTGCCGTTGTCGACGCAAGCTTCACCGGGGTGGGGCGGTGCGTCAAGGGGGAATCGGGTGAATCGGGAGCAAGGTGCAGGGGCTGCCACCATGAGGTACCGCGCTCAGGGGTTCTCCAGCCCATCGGTCACCTTGAAGAGCCTTCAGAATCCTGCACGTCCAACCCCGGACCCCGCTTTCCGGCCGCGGGCGCGCTCCGTCGTCGGGCATCTTCGGTGCCGCACCCAGCGGCCCACCGGCCCTACCCGATCCCGAACTCCCGCCGCAGCATCTCCCCGACCATCCCGGGGACGTCGACCGTCCCTGGGTGCAGCGCGTCGTAGACCTGGAGCCCTTCCCAGGTCGAGATGAAGAGTGCCGCGCGTTCCTCGGGCGAGGCGCCGGTGTCCGCGAGAACTCCGCGCTCGCGCTGCGACCGGATCATCCCGCCGACGATCGCGATGAGCATCTGGTGCCGCTGCTGGAGCACGGGCCGCGCGGGGTGCCCTTCGGTCCCCGCCTCGGCCGAGAGGGTCGAGAGGAGCTGCACGAGCCCGGGTGCTTCGCGGTTGCGTTCGGCGACGTGCACGAACCCGTCGGCGAGGTCCTCGGGCGTGAAGTCCGTGGGCATCTCGGGCGGCGCGTGCTGCGCGTCGTGCCACTCGATGACGGCCAGGAGCAGCGCGGTCTTGTTGCCGAAGTGGTGCAGGAGCGTCGAGTGGTCGACCCCGGCCTCGCGCGCGATGCCTCGCAGGGAGGCTCCGTAGAACCCCTTCTGGGCGAAGGCCTCGGCCGCGCGGGCGACGATCGACTGCTTGGTCGCTCGCCCGGTGGCGTATCCCTCGGGTCGCCCCGTGGGGGCTGGTTGCTGTGTGGTCACGACGATCCTCTCCGAGGTCAGAGGCTACCCTGCCGCGTAATTCCACCAAGTGGTGGAGGTTGGGCTATCCTGGCGCCGTGCTCACTCCTGACGCCCGACGACGTGCCCGTAGCGAGATGACCCTCACCGAGAAGGCATCGCTCACCTCAGGCGCGAACTTCTGGAACACCAAGCCGGTCGACCGGCTCGGCGTTCCCTCGATCATGCTCACCGACGGCCCGCACGGTCTGCGCAAGCAGGGCGGGGCGGCGGACCACCTCGGCCTCAACGCCAGCCTGCCCGCGACCTGCTTCCCGACCGCGGCCACGCTCGCCAACAGCTGGGACCCCGGCCTCGTCGAGCGCGTGGGCGAGGCCCTCGGCGCCGAGGCCGCCGCGGAGGACGTCAGCGTCCTGCTCGGCCCCGGCCTCAACATCAAGCGCAACCCGCTCGCGGGCCGCAACTTCGAGTACTTCTCCGAGGACCCGCTGCTCGCGGGCCGCCTCGCTGCGGCGCAGATCCGCGGCATCCAGTCCCGGGGCGTCGCCGCGAGCGCCAAGCATTTCGCGGTGAACAGCCAGGAGACGCACCGCATGTCGATGGACGAGGTCGTCGACGAGCGCGCGCTGCACGAGACCTACCTCGAGGCGTTCCGGATCGCGGTCACCGAGGGCCGGCCGTGGACCGTCATGAGCTCGTACAACAAGGTCAACGGGACCTACGCGAACGAGCACCGCGAGCTCCTCGACGAGATCCTGCGCAAGCGGTGGGGCTTCGACGGCCTGGTCGTGACCGACTGGGGCGGCAACAACGACCGCGTCTCCGGCCTGGTCGCGGGCAACGCGCTCGAGATGCCGTCGACCGACGGGGTGACCGACGCCGAGGTCGTGCGCGCGGTCGAGGAGGGGCGCCTCGACGAGGCGGTCCTCGACGCCCGCGTCGACGAGCTGCTCACGCTGATCGCGCGCACGGAGCGCGCCCGGGCGCAGGGACCCCGCACGCCCGACGGCGCCGCGCCGGTCGACCACGACGCGCACCACGCGCTCGCGGTCGAGGCGGCACGACGCTCGGTCGTCCTGCTGCGCAACGCGCGCGGGACCCTGCCGCTCGGGGCGCACTCGGGCCGCGTCGCGGTGATCGGTGACTTCGCGGCGAGCCCCCGGTACCAGGGGGCGGGCAGCTCGCTCGTGAACCCGACCCGGGTGGACGTCGCGCTCGACGCGCTGCGGGCGAGCGAGCTGGACGTCGTCGGCTACGAGCCTGGCTACGCACGCCGCGACGCGGGCCGGGGCGCGTGGGACTCGCCGTCGTCGGTGCGACGCCGGCGCAAGGCCGTCCGCCTCGCCGAGCGCGCCGACGTCGTGCTGCTCTTCCTGGGCCTGGACGAGTCGGCCGAGGCCGAGGGGGTCGACCGGACCCACATGCGCCTCGCGCGCAACCAGCTCGCCCTCACGCGCGAGCTGACGGCGCTCGGGATCCCGGTCGTGGTCGTCCTGGCCGGCGGTGCCCCCGTCGAGCTGCCGTTCGCCGAGCACGTCGACGCGATCGTGCACGGCTACCTCGCGGGCCAGGGCGGCGGGCAGGCGGTCGCCGACGTCCTGACCGGCGCGGTCGACCCGGCCGGTCGCCTCGCCGAGACGTACCCGCTGCGCTATGCGGACGTTCCGTCGTCGGCGACGTTCGGGCGGACCGAGGCGACGTCCGAGCACCGCGAGAGCATCTACGTCGGCTACCGCTACGCCGACAAGGTCGGCCTGCCCGTCCGCTACCCGTTCGGGCACGGGCTGAGCTACACCACGTTCGCGTACAGCGACCTGAAGGCGGGCCGGGAGCAGGTCACCGTCACGGTCACCAACACCGGGGACCGTGCAGGGACCGAGACCGTGCAGGTCTACGTCGAGGCGCCCAGCGCCGCGGAGGGCGCGTTCCGCGCGCCCCGCGAGCTCGCGGGCTTCGCGAAGGTCACGCTCGATGCGGGGGAGAGCGCGACCGTGACGGTCGACCTGGCCGAGCACGCGTTCCACGCCTACGACACGAGCAGCCACCGGTGGCGCACCGTGCCCGGCGCGTACACCGTCCTGGTGGGGGCGTCGTCGCGGGACGTCCGTCTGTCCGCGCCCGTCGAGGTCGACGGCGAGCCCTGGGCGATCGAGGCCGGTGAGCTGCCGCACTACGTCAGCGGGCAGGTGGACCGTGTCCCGGACGCCGAGTTCGCCGCGCTCCTGGGGCGGACGCCCCCGGCGCAGGACTGGCCCGTCGGGCGACCGCTCACGCGAGCCGACATCGTCGCGCAGGCGCGTGGCCGGGGCGGGTTCGGCGGCCTCCTGGTCGGGCTCATCGACGCGAGCGGCCGCCTCCTCATGGCGCTGGGGCGACCCCATGCGGCGAACAACACTCGTTTCGTCCTCGACCTGCCGTTCCGGTCGGCGTCGCGGATGAGCGCAGGCAAGGTCGACGAGGCGATGCTCGACGGCTTGCTGCTGATGGTCAACGGCCGGTTCTGGAGCGGCGTGCGCCGCCTGGTCCCGGCATGGCGTGCCCACGCGATGGCCGCGCGGGCTCCGAAGAAGGACTGAGAAGGAATGGCGACACGCACAGAGATCAAGCGGGACGCCGTCGCGCGCGCACAGGAGCTGCGCGCGGCCCGGCGGACCCGGCGCGCCGAGCTGAAGGCGATGGCGCCGCAGGACCGCAAGGAAGCCAAGGCGGCCGACAAGCGCGCTGCCCGGGAGGCACGGAAGTCCGAGAAGGCCGAGCGCACCGCAGCGCGCGCCGGGATGACCCGGGCCGAGCGCCGGGAGGACAGGCGTCGGGCACGCATCAACCGCAAGGTCGAGCACCGTCCACGACGCGCGGTCGGGTGGGGCGTCACGGCCGTGGCCGTGGTCGCGATCGGGGCGCTGGTCGCACCGTTCGCGTCCTCGTTCGGGCGCCTCATGTCGATCGAGTACGACTCCTCCACGGCTGAGGGCAAGGCGGCGCGGGCGCACGCGGCCCAGGTGTCGGAGGACATCTCCGACGAGGGCATCGTCCTGCTCAAGAACGAGGGCGACGTCCTGCCGCTGACGGACGACACCCTCAACGTCTTCAGCTTCGCGTCGTTCAACCTCATCCTCGGGGGCGGCGGGTCCGGCGGCAGCAACCAGTCGCAGGCCGTGACCTTCTACGACGCGCTCGCCGACCAGGGGATCGCGGTCAACCCCGAGCTCAAGGCGACCATGGAGGAGGCGGGCGCCGCGACCGAGACGGGCGGCGGCAACGGCCTCCTGCAGATCGCGAGCTCCATGCTGAGCCCGGCCGAGGGCGAGCCCGCCCCCGACTACCTCACCGACGACGTCATGGCCCAGGCCGCCGAGTACTCCGGGACCGCGCTCGTCGTCATCGGCAACGACGGTGTCGAGGGGTCGGACATGACCCCCGAGCAGCTGCGCCTGACCGACGAGCAGCGCGAGCTGTTCGACGTCGTCACCGGGACGTTCGACGACGTCGTGGTCGTGGTGAACTCCGGCAACCAGATGGAGCTCGGCTTCCTCGACGACTACCCGCAGATCAAGTCCGCGGTGTGGATCGGCACACCAGGTCCCCGCGGCGCGGTCTCGCTCGCCAAGGTGCTGGCCGGTGAGGTGAACCCGTCCGGGCGCCTGACCGACACGTACGCCTACGACGTGACGAGCGCCCCGGCGATCGCCAACGTCGGTGACTTCGACTACGCCGACGTCAAGCGCTCCTACCTCGACTACGAGGAGAGCATCTACGTCGGCTACCGCTACTACGAGACGCGGTACGCGGGCGACGAGGCGGGCTACGCGCAGGCCGTCCAGTTCCCGTTCGGGCACGGCCTGAGCTACACCACGTTCCAGCACGAGGCCTCCGGGCCCCGGGTCGACGCCGAGACCGCGAGCATCGACGTCACCGTGACCAACACGGGAGACGTCGCGGGCAAGGACGTCGTGCAGGTGTACTTCTCCGCGCCCTGGACCCCGGGCGGCATCGAGAAGTCCGCGATCGAGCTCGCGGGGTACGCCAAGACCGGGATGCTCGAGCCCGGCCGGTCCGAGACCGTGACCGTCACGTTCGACGTGCGCGACATGGCCTCCTGGGACACCGAGGGCCACGGCGCGTACCTGCTCGAGGCCGGGACCTACCAGATCTCGGTGCGCGCCGACGTCCACACCCCGGTCGCGTCCTTCGACCACGTCGTGGCCGAGGACGTCGTCTACGACACCGACGCCGACACGGGCGCCGAGCTGACCAACCGTTTCGACTACGTCGAGGGCGACCTCACGTACCTCTCGCGCGACGACTGGGAGGGCACGTTCCCGCGGGCGCCCGAGGCAGGAGCGACGGCCTCGGACGAGCTGCTCGCGCGCATGGACCCGGAGATCGTGCCGGCTGCGGGCGAGGCCCCGACCTACGGGGCCGACAACGGCCTGGTCCTGGCCGACCTCGCGGGTCTCGACCGCGACGACCCGCAGTGGGAGGAGTTCCTCGACCAGCTCACGCTCGACGAGCAGATCGACCTCTTCGCCAAGGGCGCGTACCGCACGCACGAGGTCGAGCGGCTCGGCATCCCCGCCATGGACCTGCTCGACGGTCCGGCCGGCCTGAACTCTCTGTTCAGCTCGCTCGAGGCAGCCGCCTACCCGACGCAGATCGTCGTGGCCTCGACGTGGAACGACGAGCTCGCGTACGCGCTGGGCGAGTCCGTGGGCACCGAGGCGAACGCCTACGGGATCGAGGGCTGGTACGCCCCGGGCATGAACCTGCACCGGTCGGCCCTGGGCGGGCGCGACTTCGAGTACTTCTCGGAGGACCCGTACCTGTCGGGCACGATGTCCGCCGCGATGGTCTCCGGCGCGGAGAGCAAGGGCGTCCTGACGTTCATGAAGCACTTCGCGCTCAACGAGCAGGAGGTCAACGCCCGCACGGGCGTGAACGTGTTCGTCGACGAGCAGGCCCTGCGCGAGCTGTACCTCAAGCCGTTCGAGATCACGGTCAAGGAGGCCGACCCGACCGGCGCGATGAGCTCGTTCATCAACATGGGCGGCGTGTGGGCCGGTGCCAACGAGCAGCTCCTGCAGGACGTGCTCCGCGGCGAGTGGGGCTTCGAGGGCGTCGTCTCGACCGACGCGGTGCTCGGCTCCTGGATGGATCCTGGTCTCGCGGCCCGCTACGGCAACGACCTCATGCTCGCGATGCTGCCGGGGTCCGACAAGGCGACGAAGGCCGCTGTCGAGGAGGACCCGGTGGGGGTGGGCAACGCCCTGCGGGACCGTGTCCACACGGTCCTCTACACCACGCTGCAGACGAACCTGTTCGACTGACGCGGTCCGCGAGGCGGAGGGCGAGCGTCGAGGGAGAGGCCTCCGGGCCCCTCCCTCGGAAGCAGCCCTCCGCCTCGCGGCGTCTTCTACCTCGCGGCGTCTCCGGAGGGCAGCACCTCGACGGCCACGAGCGCGATGTCGTCCTCGCTCGCCTGGGGGACCAGGCGTGCGAGCAGGGCGTCGACGAGGCCCTCGCGGGACGACCGCGCGATCTCCTCGACGACGAGCGGGAACCGCCGGAGCGCGTCCCGCAGGCGTTCCCCGCGCCGCTCGATCAGGCCGTCGGTGTACAGGAGCAGGACGTCGCCCGGGTGCAGGAGGGCCGTGTGGTCGGAGCGACGGGAGTCGGTGCCGACGCCGAGCAGGCGGTCGTTGTGGCGCTCCAGCAGCTCGGCGTGGCCGTCTGCCCGGAGCAGGACGGGCGGGAGGTGCCCTGCGCAGGCCCAGGTGAGCTCGCGGTCGCCCGCCGGCCCCGCGCGCCCGATCCGTGCCGCGGCGACCGTGGCCACGGCCGCGACCCGCAGGCCCTTGGTGGTGCGCTCGGTCCGGTCGAGGATCGCTGCCGGCGACTCGTCGGAGTCGTAGGCGATGCCGCGCATCACCCCCCGGAGCTGGCCCATGGTGGCAGCGGCGGACACGTCGTGCCCGACGACGTCGCCGACCACGATGAACGCGCACCCGCACGACAGCTCGAACGCGTCGTACCAGTCGCCCCCGACGTGGATCTCGCGCGACGCAGGCCGGTAGCGGACGTCGATGCGCAGGCCGTCGGGCTGCACGGGCGGGGTGAGGATCGAGTCCTGGAGCTGCAGGGCGGCGCGCCGCTCGCGGTCGAGGCTCTCCTGGAACCGGCCGACGGTCGACCCCAGGTGCAGGGCGTGGTCGACCACGGCCGTGCCCCAGCCGACGTGGTCGTCGGCCGCCGCCTGCTGCGAGCAGTGCACGATGTCCGTGACGTCCTCGGCGCGGTGCACCAGGGCGGAGACCCGGCCGCTCGCGTCGAAGACGGGGATGTTCGTCATGAGCCAGTGCCGCTCGACCCACGTCCCGGGGAGGTCTCCCGGGACGTCGATGCGCAGGGGTTCGAGCAGGTCGATCCGACCGGTCTGCAGCACGTGGCGCAGCGACGCGACGACACGGTCGACCCGGCCCTCGTCGTCGGGGTTGAAGGTGAAGCCGTCGTTGAGCGGACGCCCGACGAGCGAGGTCGCGGGCAGCCCGAGCATCTCGAGGTAGGCGTCGTTGACGTCGAGCACGGTCAGGTCCGGCGCCAGCAGGACCTTGGGCGCGGAGAGGGCCGCGAAGACGGCCCGGTAGTCGGGCGCCACCAGCGTCGTCTGCGGGTCGCGGTCGCGGGGGCGTCTCGGGCTCGTGGCGGACCGCCGGGCGGGCGGGGGCCGATCGTTCGTCACGCCGTTCGCCTTGTCCGCCATAGGATCGCCTCTCCCCGGAGCCCCTGCCTCCAGCATGGCCGAGTGGGCGCGATCCCGCAGGAGCGCGCGCCGGGCGGGGCCCGCCGGGATGCCCGACGGCGGAGCGCGCCTCCCGGGAGACGCGCTCCGCCGTCGGGCACCGGGGGAGCGTCAGCGCACGTTGTCCGTGTAGTCCACGTCCTTGGTCTCCTTGCTCAGCAGCAGCGCGACGAGCGTGAGGACGGACATGGCCGACAGGTAGACCCCGACCAGGACGGGGGAGCCGTCGGCCCGCTCCCAGAGCGCGACCGCGATGAACGGCGCGACGGCCGCGCCCAGGATCGACGACAGGTTGTAGGCGATCGCCGAGCCGGTGTAGCGGACGTTGGCGGGGAAGAGCTCGGGCAGGATCGCGGCCATGGGCCCGAACGTCAGGCCCATGAGCGTGAACCCCACGACCAGGAGCGCCATGACCCCGACCGTGCCCCCCGCGAACAACGGCACGAACAGGGCGCCGAACGCGATGATCGCGACCGTCGTCCACACGAGGTGCTTGCGGCGGCCGAACCTCTCGGCCAGCGGCCCGGACACGAGCGTGAAGATCCCGAAGAACACGACGCCGACGATGAGCATCACGAGGAAGTCCGTGCGCTCGTACCCGAGGCCGGGGGCGCCCTCGGCCGCGGGGTCGGAGGACGCCGTGCCGAACGTCAGCGTGAAGGTCGTCATGAGGTAGAACAGCACGTACGTCGCGAGCATGATGAACGTGCCGAGCACGATCTGGCGCCACGAGCTGCGGAAGACCTGCGCCACGGGAAGCTTGGCGACCGAGCCGGTCTCGACGACCTTCTGGAACGCGGGCGTCTCGACGAGACGCAGCCGCACCCACAGGCCCACGACCACGAGGAGCGCGCTCGCGAGGAACGGCACGCGCCAGCCCCACGCCGCGAACTGGGCGTCGGTCAGCGTCTCGGCGAGGACCAGGAACGTCGTGTTGGCGAGGATGAAGCCGATCGGGGCGCCGAGCTGGGGGAACGTGCCCCAGACGGCGCGCTTGCCCGCAGGGGCGTTCTCGGTCGCGAGCAGGGCCGCACCGCTCCACTCGCCGCCCAGCCCGAGGCCCTGGCAGAACCGCATGAGGACGAGCAGCGCGGGCGCGAGCACGGACCAGCCGGGGGTGCTCGAGGGCGGCAGGAGGCCGATGAGGAACGTCGCGACGCCCATGGTCAGCAGCGAGGCGACGAGCGTGCCCTTGCGGCCGACGCGGTCGCCGTAGTGGCCGAACACGATGGACCCGAGGGGACGGGCGACGAACGCGACGCCGAACACGGCGAACGAGGCGAGGAGCTGGGACGTGCCGCCGTCGAGCGCGGAGAAGAAGACGGCCGGGAAGACGAGGACCGCGGCGGTCGCGTAGACGTAGAAGTCGTAGAACTCGATCGAGGTGCCGATGAGGCTCGCGAAGATCACGCGCCCCTTGCTGTTGGCGGGCGCGTCGGGACCGGCCGGCGTCGCGTCGGGCTCGGCGGTCGAGTGTGGTGCCGTTGTGGTCACGGGAGGGCTCCTGGTGCGGGGGTCGGGAAGCAGCGGGGAGGGCTCTCTGCACGAGGGACCTACCACCCGGTAACTTCGTGTCCACGGTAAGGACCCGGACCACATGGCGAGGCGGCCGTCTCGCGATGTGATCACGGCAGCCGGGGCGCAAGGCATGATGGGAGGACGACCCCCACCTGAAGGAGAACCATGCCCCTGCCCACCCAGCCGACCCTGGACTTCGTCACCGGGCTCCCCAAGGCCGAGCTCCACCTGCACCTCGAGGGCACCCTCGAGCCGGACCTCAAGCTGCGCCTCGCGGAGCGCAACGGCGTCGACATCGGCCAGAGCACGGTCGAGGACGTCCAGGCGACGTACCGGTTCACCGACCTCACGAGCTTCCTCGCGGTGTACTACCCGGCCATGGACGTCCTGCAGACCGAGGACGACTTCTTCGAGCTGGCCCACGCGTACCTCCTGCGCGCGGCAGCGAACGGCGTCAAGCACGCGGAGATGTTCTTCGACCCGCAGGCGCACACGGCACGCGGCGTCCCGTTCGAGGCCGTCGTCAAGGGCTACCACCGGGCCGCAGCGGCCGCGGCCGACTTCGGCGTCGACGCCGACCTGATCATGTGCTTCCTGCGCGACCTGTCGGCCGAGAGCGCCGCCGAGACGCTCGAGGCGTCGGTGCCGTTCAAGGACCTGATCCTGGGCGTCGGCCTCGACTCCGACGAGCGCGGCAACCCGCCCGAGAAGTTCGCGGGCGTCTTCGCCCGGGCGCGCGACCTCGGCTACCGCCTGACGATGCACTGCGACATCGACCAGGTCGGCAGCATCGACAACATCCGCACCGTCCTGGAGACGATCGGTGTCGACCGCATCGACCACGGCACCAACATCGTCGAGGACCCCGCGCTCGTCGCGGAGGTCAAGGCCCGCGGGATCGGCCTGACGAGCTGCCCCGTGTCCAACAGCTTCGTGACGGACGACATGAAGGCCGCAGAGGTCGCCCAGCTCCTGCGCGACGGCGTCAAGATCACGATCAACTCCGACGACCCGGCCTACTTCGGCGGGTACGTGGCCGACAACTACGCGGCCGTCGCCGCCAAGGCCGGCCTCACGCCCGAGGAGGTCGTGACGCTCGCGAAGAACTCGTTCGAGGCGTCCTGGATCGACGAGGACCGTCGCGCGGCCTACCTCGCGGAGATCGACCGCTACGTCGAGCAGTACGAGCCGACCGAGGCCTGACCGGCCGCAGGTGCCCGACGGCGGAGCGCGCCTCGTGCGCGGACCGCACCGACGCCGTCGGGCACCCCGGGCGGGCCGGGCACCCGCCGCGGTGCCCGGCAGCGCCCGGTGTCGCAGAGCACCGCCCGGTGGGTGAATAATCTTCCGATGCCCTGCGTTGGGGACGGGGAGCGCTGCGCCGGGACACGGCGCGACGTGCGCCGACAGGGGCGGCGCACGGACTGACTCGATCAGTTGTCCATCAGTTGTCCATCAGATGCCCTCGGACATCCGTCCGAACGGGCATCGAACCGACCGACGAGAGCTAGGCGACGACGACCACATGAACGATCTGCTGTACGTCAACGGCGGCACCCCGCTCAACGGGACCATCACCGTGCGGGGGGCGAAGAACTTCGTCTCCAAGGCGATGGTGGCCTCCCTGCTCGGCGAAGGACCGAGCGTGCTGCGCAACGTGCCCCAGATCCGCGACGTCGGCGTCGTGACGGGGCTCCTCGAGCTGCACGGCGTCAAGGTCGTCGCGGACGAGGTCGCAGGCACGCTGCACCTGGACCCGACCGACGTCGAGTCGGCGCACGTCGCGGACATCGACGCGCACGCCGGGTCGAGCCGCATCCCGATCCTCTTCTGCGGGCCGCTGCTGCACCGCCTGGGCGAGGCCTTCATCCCCGACCTGGGCGGGTGCCGGATCGGCGACCGCCCCATCAACTACCACCTCGACATCCTGCGCCAGTTCGGCGCCGTGGTGGACAAGCGCGAGCAGGGCATCCACATCCGCGCCCCGCGGCGCCTCCAGGGCACCAAGATCTCCCTGCCCTACCCGAGCGTCGGCGCGACCGAGCAGCTCCTGCTCACCGCGGTGCGCGCCGAGGGCATCACCGAGCTCTCGGGCGCAGCGATCGAGCCCGAGATCATGGACCTCATCGCCGTCCTGCAGAAGATGGGCGCGATCATCTCGGTCGACACCGACCGCGTGATCCGCATCGAGGGCGTCGACAAGCTCATGGGCTACCAGCACACCGCGCTGGGCGACCGCATCGAAGCGGCCTCCTGGGGGTCGGCGGCCCTCGCGACGGGCGGCGACATCACCGTCAAGGGCGCGACCCAGCCGGAGATGATGACGTTCCTCAACACCTTCCGCAAGGTCGGCGGCGAGTTCGAGGTCCAGGAGGACGGCATCCGGTTCTACCACCCGGGCGGCGACCTCAACGCGATCGTGCTCGAGACGGCCGTGCACCCGGGCTTCATGACGGACTGGCAGCAGCCCCTCGTCGTCGCGCTCACGCAGGCCAAGGGCCTGTCGATCGTGCACGAGACGGTCTACGAGAACCGCTTCGGGTTCACCGACGCGCTGCGCGGCATGGGCGCGACCATCCAGGTCTACAAGGAGTGCCTGGGTGGGCTGCCGTGCCGGTTCGGGCAGCGCAACTTCCACCACTCGGCCGTCATCTCCGGCCCCACGCCGCTGTCCGCCGCGGACATCGAGGTCCCCGACCTGCGCGGCGGGTTCAGCCACCTCATCGCGGCGCTCGCGGCCAAGGGCACCTCGACCGTGCGCGGCATCGGCCTGATCGACCGTGGCTACGAGTACTTCCAGGACAAGCTCGACGCGCTGGGCGCGGACGTCAGCCGAGGCTGACCCGGCCCCGCCCACGAGCGGTCGGACCGACGGGCGCGGTGCGTGCACGA
>NZ_JAMXIO010000033.1:0-39276 GCF_059651515.1 Oerskovia sp. 140933 | reverse complement strand
CACCATTGCTCAACAAGAAGAACATCAAGAACTGCGACAGACCCGGACGACGCTCAGCGAACGCCGCCCACGCCTGAGAGATCCGACCGAACATCGGCGGCCGAGCCGTTGGCGTGCTCACTTCGGGGTGCTCCTTGCTGACGAGGCGCAGGAGAACGTGTCGTCCGCGCGCCGGATCCTGGCACGAGGAGCGCGCATGTCGCGGACGTCCTCGTCGTGGGAACTGCGGCGACGCCCGCCCGGTGCCGGGGAGTGCGTCGTCGGCAGTCAAGCACCGGGGGACGCGGCTCCCCGGGCCCTGTGCACAACCTGTCGATCCGGACGCATGATCTGTCGTACGGCCACGCCCCGCCGGTCTCCCGGCCGGGCCGCGGCGGTTCAGGCGACGGGCTGCTCGTCGCGCTCCTTGAGGGCCTGGGCCACGGCGTCGGCGACCTTGCGCTCGTCGCGGGCGCGACGCCGTCGGGCCGTGCGACGCCACAGGACGACCGCCCCGACCAGCAGGACGAGCAGCGCGAGCGCGCCCCACGGCACCGCGAGCGTCGTGGCCGTGGCGGTCGCCGGGGCCACGGCGGGGACGGCCTCGGCGGCGGTCGCGCCGATCGCGGTCACGACCTCCGCGGCGACCCGCACGTCGGCCGTCAGGCGGCCCAGGGGCCAGACGCCGTCGACCGTCACGGTCCGCGTCACCGACGTCCCGGGGAGCATCTCCGGGAGCTCGACGCGCGGCGAGCCCTGCGCACCCGCTCCCCACGGACCGGCGACGCGCACCGACTCGCCCGCGGCCAGGCGCGTGTTGCCGTCGTTCGTGACCGTGAAGGTCACGGTCACGTCGCCCGCCGCGAAGGGGTTGAGCGTGCCGTCGTAGGTGACCGCGACGTCGTCGACCGCGAGCGCCGGGACCAGGTCCCCCGCGACACGTACGTGCATGCGCGACCCCAGGCGGCGGTCGACGCTCACGCCCTGCGCGTTCTCGACGAGCAGCGACGACACGACGCCCGCCGCGTAGTCGCCCGGTGTCGCGTCGGCCGGGACGGTCAGCGTGAAGGGGACGACGACGCTGTCGCCCCCCTCGACGGTGACCTCCTGGGACTGGAACGTGACCCACGATCCGAGCGCCTGCGACTCCTCGCCCGCGGGGAGCAGGTCGAGCTCGCCGGCCTCGGTCATGAACCCGTCGGCCGCGTAGACGCGGAACGTCAGGGGGCCCTCGGTGTAGTTGGAGACGACGATCCCGTCGTCCAGGCCCGTCCCGGGGGCCAGGGCGTAGGCGTAGTTGGGGCGCTCGGTGCCGTGCACGGTGTCGGCGGGGCGCACGCCCCACGTCACCGGCGTCGAGACGGCCGGCGCGGCGTCCTCGGGGGCGGCGTCCGGCGCAGCCGGGTCCGCCTCCGGCCCGACGGCGGCGCTCACCTGGTGCGGGAGCGCGGCGGCCTGTGCGGGGTGGGCGAGCGCGGCGGCGCCCGGGGCGAGCAGCGAGACGACCAGGCCCACGACGAGCGTCACCGCGAGCACCGCGAGGATCCACAGCGCGTGGCTGTGACCGTTCTCCCGCTGGTGCGCGCGTACGTTGGTCAGCGCGGAGCCTGCGTCGGTGTCGCGCTCGGGGCGGACGGTCAGCTGCTGGGTCGCCATGGTCGTGCCTGCTTTCGTGGAGTTCCGACCGGTCCTGCCGGGCTCGGTCGGGGCGAGCTGTCGAGCGGTGGTGCCGGCCGGCCCGCGGAGGGACGGGCCGACCGGCACCACGATCACGACGTGACCTAGCTGAGCGCGGTCAGCGTCAACGTCGCGTTGTAGGTCCCCTCGTTCACCGAGAGCGGGAGCTTGAGGTCCAGCTCCGCCCCGATGACCGCGGAGCCGCGGGCGTGCCCGGCCTCCGCGCTGCCCAGGGTGCGGGCGACGGACAGGCCGTCACCCTCGACGAAGCCCGAGGCGACGGGCGCACCGGCGACCGCTCCGCCGTCGTTCTCGAGGATCTCGGGCGTCCAGCCGAGGTACTTGCCGGACACCGTCTCGCCGCCCGCCACGAAGTCACCGACCTGCGCCGAGACCGACCATGCCGGCGCCTCGATGCGGGTGTCCGTGACGCGGACCGGGACCAGGTCGCCGGTCGCGGCGAAGTGGTCGCCCTGCTCCTCGGCCACGCCCAGGTCGACGAGGCCCGTCGAGCCCTCGAGGCTCCACGTGAGCTCGCCCGGACGCGGCTCGGGGATCACGACCGCGACCGACTGGTCGCCCGCCGCGATCGCACCGGGGGCCGTGCCGGTGAGGTCGCCCTCGACCGAGCCCGCGGTGTTGCCCGGACCGAAGTTCGCCGCCGGGGTGTTGTCCGCGAGGCGTACGACCCCGTGGACCGTGGTCCCCGCGACCTGGAGGTTCGCGGTGTTGCCGGTCAGGACGAGGTCCCCACCCACCGTGTTGCCCCACTGGTCGGCGGTGCCGTCCGCGTTCGCGCCGACGAGGGCGTCGCGCGAGGTGCCCGTCACGGACAGGTTGCCCGCGACCACGGCGCCACCCACGGTGACCCCGAAGTCGCTGTCGCCGAGCGTCGCGTCGCCGCCCACGCTCGTGCGGAGCAGGTCGACGTAGGTCGCGGCCTGCGTCGTGAGGTTGCCCGTGATCTTCGTGTCCGAGATCTCGACGTCCACCCCGCCCGTCGCGACGCTGCCACCCACCCGCAGGTCGTACAGGTAGAGGAAGCCGGCGCGCGAGCCCGCGGTGTACGAGCTGATGTCACCGTCCACGCTCGCGCCGTCGATCAGGACGCCGTACGCGTCGGTGGCGACGACGTCACCCTCGACGACCACCTCGGTCGCGTCGAGCCACGCGTCGTCACCCACGATGATCGAACCCTGGACCGTGGTGCCGCCGAGGACGCAGGTCGCCCCCGCAGGGACCACCAGGTCCCCTGCGACGACCGTGTCGTCGAGCTCCGTCGTGCAGTCGGTGCTCGCGGCGTGAGCTGCCGGGGCCGCGACGGCGACCAGCGCGAACGCTGCGGCAGCGGCTGCTGAAACCTTCCACTTCATGTCGATTCTCCTGTGATCTCGGTGGGTCAGCCGCGAAGGCCGTAGATGGAGGTGTAGCTACGTCGTGCGTTGCCCAGCGAGTTCAGCGGGTTCGGCGGCTCGGCGACCGAGCTCGCGTTGTCCTGCTCGTACAGGCCGAAGTGCTGGCCGCGCGTGCGCAGCTGCGAGAGGAAGGACTGGTAGTCGATGCTGCCGGCGCCGAACTCGATGATGTCGTAGCCGTTGGCGCTGTTCGGGTTGGCCTTGCCGTCCTTGAGGTGGAGCATCGGGAAGCGGCGCGGGTCGCGCTTGATGTACTCGATGGGCTCGAAGCCCGGGTACTTGTGCTGCCCGACGTGCGCCCAGTAGACGTCCATCTCGAAGTAGACGAGGTCGGGGTCGAACTCGTCCCACAGCAGGTCGTAGACGCGTCGGCTCGGGTCGTCCGACGTGAAGCGGAACTCGCCGTCGTGGTTGTGCGCGTAGAGCTTGAGGCCCGCGGCGTTGGCCTTGACCCCCATGGTGTTCCACGTCTGGGCCGCGGCCGTCCACGCCGCGACCGTGTTGGTGTTGTTGATGGCGCCGCCCTGGCCCAGGTGCGGCATGCCGAGGATCAGCGCCTTCTCGATCTCGGCGTCGATGTTGTTCGGGTTGAGGTTGACGTGCGACCCCACGGCCCGCAGGCCGTTGTCGTCGAGGAGCTGGCGGATCTCCGGGATGGTGATCGCGCCGACCTGCCCCTGCGTGTACCCGGCGAACTCGACCTCGGAGTAGCCGATGTCGGCGAGCTCCTCGAACACGGCGCGGAAGCCGAGCTGGCTGACCTTGTCACGGATCGTGAAGAGCTGGATGCCGATGCGGTTGACCGGGACGAGGCGGTTGCGCCCGCTGCTGGGGGCTGCGGCGATGCCACCGATCGCGGAGGCCGCGGTCGGGCCCAGGGTCGCACCGACGCCCACGGCGACCGTCGAGGCCGCGAGGGCCTTGAGCAGGTTCCGCCGGCTCATGGGGCGAGCCGGGATGGACTCGTGGTGGTGCTCGTGTGAACTCATGTCTCTCCTTCGAGGTGAGGTTCGGTGGCCCGGGGCTCTCGCCCCGGGCCACCACGTGCGGGGTTGCGTGCCTAGCTGCGGACGGTGAGGTTGAACGACGTCGAGCTCTTGCCGACGCCGGTCGAGCCCAGGTAGGCGACCTCGACCTTGTAGGTGCCGACCTCGGGGAGCTTCGGCAGCGTGATGACGACGGCGCCCGAGGCGTCGAGCGTCCCGGTGCGGGTGGCGACCGTCGCGTTGTTGCGCTTGATCGTCACCGTGACGTCGCCCGTGGGCACGACGCCCGTCGAGCTCTCGACCGCGATCGTCGCCTTGGCGGCGATCGACGGCTTGACCGGGTTGGGCGAGACCGAGCCCGTGACGGTCGAGGAGGCGGCGGCCACCGTGAGGCGGACGGTCGCCGACGACTTCTTGAAGACCTGGTCGGCCTGGTAGGTCGCCTTGAGGGTGTGCGTCCCGACGGCGAGCGACGCGTCGAGCGCGATCGTCGCCGTGCCCTCGACGAGGGTTCCGCGACCGACCTCGGTGTCACCCGAGGTCAGGACGACGTCGCCCGTGGGCGTGCCGCCCTCGCCCGTGACGGTGACCGTGGCCTCGCCGGGTGCCCCGAACGAGACGCGGGCTGCCGGTACGGCGACCTTGGTCACCGACGACACCGTGGGCTCGTTCGGCGCTGCGAGGTCGATCGTGAAGGAGACCGACCCGACCGCCGAGACGTTGCCGCCCGTGTCGGTCGCGCGGTACTGCACGGTGCGGGCCCCGTTGGTCGTGAAGCTGACCCCGTAGGCACCGTTCGCCGCGGCCACGTTCGTCCAGGACTGACCGTTGTTGGTCGAGTACTGCACGCTCGCGAGCGCCCCGTCGTCCTTGACGTCGAGGTTCATGCGCACGGCCTTGTTGTAGACGCCGCCCACGCCCGTGGGTGCGGCCGGGTCGAGCGAGTGCTTGACCGTGGGCGCCTTGACGTCGCCGACGCCCACGCCCTGGAAGTCGAACGAGTCGACGGCCAGCTCGTTGGCCGAGGTCACGAACAGCGTGCCCGAACCCTGCGGGGCGTTCGTGAACGGCACCGTGACCTCCTTCCAGCCTGCGCCGGACGGGATCTGCGCGGTCGCGAACGGTGCGGCGTCGGCCGCTCCCCAGCGGAGCTGGAGCTGACCGCCACCGTTGGCGACGACCTTGACGCCCGTGATCCCGGCGAAGTTCACCGGGCTGTACGACAGGTGGTCACCGGTTCCGAGGCCGCGGATCGCCTGGCCCGCGCCCGCCGTCTCGTCCTCGTAGGCCACGACGCCCTGGCTCTTGGCGTGCTCGGCCTGCTGGACGAACGGGTTGAGCTGGACGGTCGCCTCGCCGGGAGCAGCAGGCAGGCCGTTGTGCCCGTTGTCGGTGTACGACACGACGACGGCGCCGTAGATGTGCGCGCCCTCACCGTGCTGCGGCGAGTCGGGAGACGTCTTCCACGCTCCCGTGCAGCCCGTGCCCGAAACCTCGGGGTGGGCGTGCTCGTCGTGGCCCAGACCGTAGGTCCACGCCACGCGGTTGCACGCGGTCGCGGTCCCGTCCTCGGCGTCCTGCGTCGAGACCTTGAACGGCACGGCCTGGCCCCAGCTGAAGAACGAGCCGTTGCCGGGGTAGTCGACCGTGACCGTCGGTGCCTGGTTGCCGACCGAGACGACCTTGGACGTGAGCGTGAACTTGCCCTTGGCGTCGGTCACGCGCAGGCGGGCGTTGTACTGGCCGAGGGTCGTGTAGGTGTGGCTCGCCGTGACGCCCGTGGCGTCGAACGAGCCGTTGCCGTCGAAGTCCCACTGGTAGGTGAGGGCGTCGCCGTCGGGGTCGCTCGAGGTGCCCGCGTCGAAGGCCACCACGAGCGGGGCCTCGGAGGAGGACGTCGGGTTCGCGGTGAACCGCGCCTGCGGGGCCTTGTTCCCCTCCGCGTAGGACACCTTGTAGAGGCCGGCGTCCGGGTTGGCACGGAAGAAGCCGTCACCGTAGTCGAGCACGTAGAGCGAGCCGTCCGGCCCGAACTCCATGTCGATCATGTTGTCGTTGAGCGGCTGCGCGTTCTTCGCGAGCTGTGCGTTGGGCGTGAAGTCCTCGATGTGCGTGACCTCGTAGGAGTCCCAGTCGACCGTGAAGGCCGCCAGGTAGTCCTGGGAGAACTCACCGAAGAACGCCTTGTTGTCCCAGTACTCCGGGAGCTTCGACGTCGAGGGGTTCTCGGCGTCGTAGTGGTAGACGGGTGCCCCCATGGGCGCCTGGCCGCTGCCGCTGCCGAAGTTCACGAGCTCGTCCCACGGCTGGTCGCCGGGGCGGTCGCCGTAGTAGAGCGTCGCGGCACGGGCCGGGGGCAGGTCGACGAGGCCGGTGTTCCAGCGCGAGTTGTTCTTGAGCGCGGCCGGGTCGAAGAACGCCCCGGGCGTGCTCGTCGCGAAGTTCCACTCGTTGTAGGCCGCGTTGGGCCCGTGCACGTAGGGCCAGCCCGCGTTGTGCGGGTCGTCGAGGCTCACGGTGTTCCACTCGACGTAGCCCATGGGGCCACGGTTGGGGTCGGCGTTGGCCGCGTCGGGTCCGTAGTCGCCCCACGAGAGGCTGTTCGTCTCGGGGTCGACGTCGATGCGGAACGGGTTGCGGACTCCCATCACGAAGATCTCGGGGCGGGTCTTCTCGGTACCGACCGGGAAGAGGTTGCCCTCGGGGATCGTGTAGGTGCCGTCGTCCTGGACGTTGATGCGCAGGATCTTGCCGCGCAGGTCGTTGCTGTTCCCGGCGCCGCGACGCGCGTCCAGACCGGGGTTCATCCCGGGAGCGTCGTTGTTGGGCGCGAAGCCGTTGGCTCCCGGCGCGCTGGCGGGGGTGTTGTCACCGGTCGACAGGTAGAGGTTGCCGTCGCCGTCCCAGTCGATGTCTGCGCCGACGTGGCAGCACTGGCCGCGCTGGACCTCGACGTCGAGGATCTTCTGCTCGGACGCCAGGTCGAGCCCGGTGCCGGTCCACTGGAAGCGGGAGAGGCGGTTGACGCCCTTCCACTGGTCCCAGTAGCTCGCGTCCGCGCCGGCGGGCAGCGTGTTGGGCGCCGAGCCCGCGGGCGTGCCGCTGAGCGGTGCGTAGACGAGGTAGACCCAGTTGTTCTCCGCGAAGTCCGGGTCGACGGCGATGCCCTGGAGCCCGTCCTCCGAGTTCGCGTACACGGGGATCTTGTTGGTGACGGACGTGACGCCGGTCTGGGGGTCCGTGAGCCGGACGTCGCCGTTGCGTGCGGTGTGGAGGATCTTGCCGTCGGGCAGGATCGCGAGGTCGATCGGCTCGCCGACGTCCTTGGTGAGAAGGATCTTCTCGTAGTTGGACCAGTCGAGCGCGGCCTCGGCACCGGGCTCGCTGCCGTGGTCGACGCCGTCGTGCGCCGTGGCCGGGGCCGTCGCGGCGGCCAGACCGGTCAGGGCCAGGACGCCGGCGAGCGAGGCGGCGACCAGCCGCGATCTCGCGGACCTTCGTTCAGGAATAGACTTCACAGTGATGCAGCTCCTCATGGGGGTTCATCGCCGGACCGGGCCACCGCTCGCTGCTGCAACAGCGGGATCGCGGGTGGCTCGGTCTCTGTCTGTGCGGGTGGCGGGCGGGCGCTCGGCCCTCGCCTGCTGCTGTCCTCCCCTCGCCGTCGAGTGGTGGTGGGTCCCGTCGTCGGCGACGGGATGTGCACCGGCTGAGCACCGGGGTGACCCCCGAAAGGCACGGGCGCGCGGTGTCGATGTCCGCGTGCCCGGTACGTCATGGATCAGGGTGGATCCACCTGCGAGAACAGCGGTCTTCCTCGACCGCCTGGTAGGAATCTAGGGGGACTTCTATCGCCTGTCAATCAAAAGTCGAAACCTGCCGCTCACTAGTAGGGCACAGATGCCGATCACGCGCGCGCGGGACGAGGCAGCGGCATCGGCAGCGGCATCGGCAGTGGCAGGGCCCGACGCACGGGCACGGTCCGCCACGGCGTGTCGCGTCGCCCGGAGGCTCGACGGCAGGACCTGGTGGTTGGCTGGCGTCATGATGCTCACCATCGTCGGTGCGGTCCTGCTGGCCGTCGGTCTCTACGCCGCGTGGCGGCTCGCCCCGCAGCGCCCTGACGTCCCGGCCGAAGGATGGTTCCCCGACCCCGCCTCGACCGCGGCGAGGCGTCGCCTCTGGGACGGTCAGGCCTGGACGGCGCACGTCGCCGACGGCGGGGAGCCGGCGAACCGCGGCCATCACTTCCGCGGCCGCTCCCGGGGCAGCTGGATGGGGATCCTGGGTGCCGCCGTCGTGGTCCTCGTCGCCGGGGTCGCCGCCTACCGGGCGACCGAGAACGTGCACGTCATGGCCGTGACCAGCTTCCTGGCCAGGGCATGTACCTGGTCTTCAAGGCCTGGGCACGCAAGCACACTCCGCCGCAGCTGATCGGTGCGGTCAGCACGGGCTGGACCCCGAAGCACCTCGGAGAGCAGAAGGTCTCGCCGGACGGGCCCCCGGCGACGGGCGCTCCTGCTCGCGAGCCCGCCGACGACTGACCGCGCGGACGGCCCCCGCCCGGCCAGGGACGGGGACGCCGCCCGTGCCTCAGCCCCGGAAGTACCGCCGCGACGCGCGGTTCCAGAGCAGCGCGAGCACCAGGAGCGCGACGACGATCGTCAGCACGGCGCCCGTCACGTGGTGCGGACCGAAGCGCAGCAGCGAGTACACCCCGACCCCGACGCGGACCAGCATCACGACCGTGATGGCCATGAGCGCCCACCGCCCACGGGTCTGGAGGCCGAGCGCCACGAGCGCGACGAGGACCCCGACGACGAGGCTCAGGAGCGCGAAGAACCGGATCTCGGCACTGGTCGCGGCGAGCGCGCCGATGACGGCCTCGTCCCGCGCGAGCAGGTAGAGCGCGACGCTGCTGACGACGTCCGTGACGGCCGCGATCCACGTGAGCACGACCGCGACGGTGACGCTCGTGGGCCGTGCCGGGGTTCCCAGCCCGGTGAGGTCGCTCATGCGGTCACCTCTCTGCGGAGGACGTCGTGCGTGCACGAGGCCCGGTCGGACGGTCGGAGGTGGGTGGTGCACAGGTCCGACTCCCCCGGCGCCACGTCGTACGTCTCTCCGTGATACCAGCGCCGGGCCGGGACCGCGCGGCGAACCAGGTCCGGGACCGTCGGGTAAGGTCCCGGGGTGCGCACAGTCCTCGGCCCCCTGGACGACGTCGTCGCGCACCTCGGGCGCACCCCTCGCCGCGTGCTCGTGGCGGGGGTCTCGGGTGCGGGGAAGTCGACGCTCGCGCAGCGTCTGGCCGCCCGGCTCGACCTGCCGTACACCGAGCTCGACGCGCTCTTCCACGGACCGGGGTGGGTCCCCCGGGCGACGTTCCTCGAGGACGTGCGCGACGTCGTCGGGCAGGAGGCCTTCGTCGTGGAGTGGCAGTACCGCGCCGTGCGCCCGCTGCTGCTGGACGAGGCCGATCTCCTCGTGTGGCTCGACCTGCCCACGGCCACCGTCATGCGCCAGGTGATCGGCCGGACGGTGCGACGCGCCGTGCGGCGTGAGGTGCTCTGGAACGGGAACGTCGAGCCGCCGCTCAGGACCCTCCTCACCGACCGCGACCACATCGTCCGGTGGGCGTGGTGGACACGGCACTCGCTGCGCGACCTGCCGAGCACGGTCGCCCTGCAGGACCGGCCCGTCGTCCTGGTGCGCCTGCGCAGCAGGCGTCAGGTCGAGACCTGGGTCAGACGGCTTCCTGCGCCACCCAGTCGCTGAGCGCGTCGACGATCCGGACGTCGCCGTCCAGCCAGTCGACGCTCCCCCACTCCCCCGCGGGCAACCACCTCAGCGCGTCGTGCTCGACGAGCGGCTCGGGCTCGCCCCCGACGATGCGGGCAAGCCACAGGCGCATGACGTGCCGGTCGGTGATGATCCACCCACCGTCGTCGGGCCCGACGAGCTCCTCGCCCAGGTCGACCGCCACGCCCAGCTCCTCGCGGAGCTCGCGGTGCAGCGCGTCGACGGGCGTCTCCCCGGGATCGACCTTGCCCCCCGGGAACTCCCAGCGCCCCGCGAGCTCGACCGGCCGAGAACGGCGGGCGGCGAGCAGCAGGCGAGGGGTCGTGAGGTCGTCGACGACGGCGGCGGCCACCACGAGACGGCGGGAGGTCATGCCCGAAGTCTTTCACGCCGGTCACGACAGGACAGGGTCGGTGGCGTCACCGACACGTCACGCCGCGCACACCGCCCCGGGGTTCCGACGACCCCGGACGACTTCGCCCCTCGGTGCCCCTGCCCGTGCCACCGCCGACTCCCCCGCCCGACGGGCGGGGCCCCCGGCAAGCACGTCCGTCAGCGGAGACCGGCGTCCTTGGCCCACTGGACGGCCTCGGCCCGGGTCGAGACACCGAGCTTGCGGTACAGGCTGCGAACCTGGGACTTCACGGTGTTGCGCGTGACGAACAGCTTCGTCGCGATCTGCTCCAGGGTGATGTCCTCGGAGAGGTTCGACAGCACGACCTGCTCACGGCGGGTGAGTGGTGCTGCGAGCTGGACGGCCGGCGACTCTGTCCGGGCCAGTTCGATGATGCTCATGCTTCCTCCATGTGCTGACCGGTCTTCCCATCGCGTCATGGGTCGATCCGGTGCGTGCTGCTACTGGGAGAGATGGGCGAACCGACGATTCATGACGCGGTTCTTCACCCTCAATCTCGGCGGTCGTTTCCGACCGGCTCCCCTGCCTCGCGGTGCACAGTATCCATGCAGGTCAGAGGCAGGAATCCAGCCGTCCGTCATGGACGGACGATTATTCCGATGTGTCCAGGATCACCGGTCCGTCGTTGCGACGAGAAATGTGATCCGCCTCACAGTCTTGCGCTCCAGCGTACGGAGCGGCAACCGGAAAAGCACGAGGGCCGGTCCGCGACCTCGTCGCGGAACGGCCCTCGGGCACGGATGCGACGCAGGCTCAGCCGCCCACGAGCGCGCTGTACTCGTCGGCCGTGAGGACCGGCCCGGTCGCGGTCACGTCGACCTTGAGGAGCCAGCCCCCCGCGTACGGCTCGGCGTTGACGAGCGACGGGTCGTCGATCGCGGCCTGGTTCACCTCTGCCACGGTCCCCGTGACCGGGGAGTAGAGCTCGGACACCGACTTGGTCGACTCGACCTCGCCGATCACGGCACCGGCCGTGACGCTCGCCCCGACCTCCGGCAGCTCGAGGTAGACGATGTCGCCGAGCGCCTCGGCAGCCGTGCTGGTGATGCCGATGACGGCCGGGGACGACGTGTCGAGCCACTCGTGCTCGGCGGTGTACTGGAGGTTGCCGGGGAAGTCGGCCATGAGGTGCTCCTGGTCTGCTGGTGAGGGATCGGGGGGTACGGGGGGAAGGGGGTCGAGCCGTGGCGCCGGGTCAGGACGGCTGAGGACGACGGTAGAACGGCAGGGGCACGATCACCACCGGCTCCTCACGGCCGCGCACGTCGACCGCGAGCTCGGTGCCTTCGGCGCTGAACTCGGGGGTCACGTAGGCCATCGCGATCGGGTACCCGAGGGTGGGCGACGGCGCACCCGAGGTCACGTGACCGATCTGCACGTCGGGGTCCTTGCCCGGGATCACGACGGCGTAGCCCGCCCGGGCGGGACGCTTGCCGAGCCCGCGGAGCCCGACGAGCACGCGCGCCGGCTGCGCACCCTTGCGGGACGCCAGGGCCGCGCGCCCCACGAAGTCGAGCGGGTTGCCCTCGGCATCGACCTTGTCGAGCTTCACGACCCGGCCGAGCCCCGCCTCGTAGGGCGTGGTGGTCGTGTCGAGCTCGTGCCCGTAGAGCGGCATGCCCGCCTCGAGGCGCAACGAGTCGCGCGCCGAGAGCCCGGCAGGCACCAGGCCGAGGGGCTCCCCCGCGGCCAGCACGGCTCGCCACAGCTCGCGGGCGCGTGCCGCCGGGACGAACAGCTCGAACCCGTCCTCGCCCGTGTAGCCCGTCCGGGCGGCGAGCGCGTCGGTGCCCGCGACGCGCACCTCGAGCGAGGCGTAGTACTTCAAGTCCTTGACGACTTGTACATCCTCGGGGGCCACGAGCGAGACGACGATCTCCTCGGCGCGTGGTCCCTGGACCGCGACCAGGGCCGTGTCCTCGCCCTGGTCCGTGACGGTCGCGTCGAAGCCCTTGCCGCGGCGGACCAGCTCGTCGGCCACGAGCGGCGCGTTCCCGGCGTTGGCCACGACGAGGAACCGCTCCTCGGCGAGGCGGTAGACCACCAGGTCGTCCAGGACCGAGCCGTCCTCGGCGCAGATCATGGTGTAGCGCGCACGCCCCACGGGCACGGCCGTCAGGTTGCCGACGAGCGCGTGATCGAGGGCCGCGGCCGCCTGGGGCCCGGCGACCTCGATCTCCCCCATGTGCGACAGGTCGAACAGCCCTGCGGCCTCACGGACCGCCCGGTGCTCCGCGAGGTCGCTCGTGTAGCGCAGCGGCATCTGCCAGCCGCCGAAGCTCGTGAGGGAGGCCCCCAGGGCCACGTGCTCGTCGTGCAGCGGGCTGAGGCGGTCAGCGGCCGGGGTCGTGTCCTGCGCTGGCTCCGTCATGGTGTTCCTCTCTGAGGTGTCGGGGCGGTCGTGACCTCTGCATCACGCCCGTGCCGACAGGTCTGGTGGGCTCCCGGGGTGGCAGGACCGGCGTGACCTCGGGACCACGCCGGTCCGGCCGACCTCAGGAGTACGACTCGATCGGGGGGCAGGAGCACACGAGGTTGCGGTCCCCGCGCGCCCCGTCGATGCGCCGCACGGGCGGCCAGTACTTGCCCGTCCGCAGCGTAGCGAGCGGGTAGGCCGCGACCTCGCGCGAGTAGGGCTTGGACCACGCGTCGGAGACCACCGAGGCGGCCGTGTGCGGCGCACCGCGCAGCGGCGAGTCCTCGATGGCCCACGTGCCGTTCGCGACCTCGTCGATCTCGGCCTTGATCGCGACCATGGCCGCCACGAAGCGGTCGAGCTCAGCGAGGTCCTCGCTCTCGGTCGGCTCGACCATGAGCGTGCCCGCCACGGGGAAGGACAGCGTGGGGGCGTGGAAGCCGTAGTCCATGAGGCGCTTGGCCACGTCCTCGGCGGTCACGCCCGTCTGTGCCGTGATGCCGCGCAGGTCGAGGATGCACTCGTGCGCGACCAGCCCGGCCTCTCCCGTGTAGAGCACGGGGAAGTGGTCGGTCAGCCGGCTGGCCAGGTAGTTCGCGGCGAGCACGGCGGTCTTGGTCGCGGCCTCGAGCCCGTCGGGGCCCATGAGCGCGACGTATGCGTAGGAGATCGGCAGGATGCCGGCCGAGCCGAAGGGAGCGGCCGAGACGGGTGAGGCCCCCTCGCCCGTCAACGGGTTCCCCGGGAGGAACGGCACGAGGTGCTCGGCCACCGCGACGGGCCCGACGCCGGGGCCGCCGCCACCGTGCGGGATGCAGAACGTCTTGTGCAGGTTCAGGTGCGAGACGTCGCCGCCGAACTCCCCCGGGCGGGCCAGGCCGACCAGTGCGTTGAGGTTGGCCCCGTCGATGTACACCTGCCCACCCGCTTCGTGTACAAGATCGCAGACCTCGCGCACGTGCTCCTCGTAGACGCCGTGCGTCGACGGGTAGGTGATCATGATGGCCGCGACCTGGGACCCGTGCTGCTCGAGCTTGGCACGCAGGTCGCCCAGGTCGACCTCCCCGGCACCCGACGTCGCCACGACCACGACGCGCATGCCCGCCAGGGCAGCGGAGGCCGCGTTGGTGCCGTGCGCGGACGCGGGGATGAGGCACACGTCGCGCCCGTGCTCCCCGCGCGAACGGTGGTAGTCACGGATCGCGAGCAGGCCCGCGAACTCGCCCTGCGAGCCGGCGTTGGGCTGCACGGAGACGCCCGCGTAGCCCGTGATCTCGGTGAGCTGCTCCTGGAGCCCCTCGATCAGCTCGGCGTACCCGAGAGCCTGCTCGGCCGGCACGAACGGGTGCATGTCCGCGAACTCGGGCCACGAGATGGCCTCCATCTCGGCCGTCGCGTTGAGCTTCATGGTGCACGAGCCCAGCGGGATCATGGTGCGGTCGAGCGCGAGGTCCTTGTCGGAGAGCGAGCGCAGGTAGCGCAGCATCGCGGTCTCGGAGCGGTGCCGGTGGAACACGGGGTGGGTCAGGTAGCCGGTCGAGCGCAGCAGGTCCTGAGGCAGCACGCTGCCGCCGCCGACGAACGTGACGTCCCGGCCGTCCGCGAAGACCTCGACGAGGGTGAGCACGTGCTCGGGCGTCGTGGTCTCGTCGCACGCGATCTGTACATGATCGACATCGGGGTTGTACACGTTGATCCCCGCGTCGGCCGCAGCAGCGACCAGGGCAGCCGCGCGGCCCGGGACCACGGCCGAGACGGTGTCGAAGAAGACGTCGTGCCGGACCTCGACGCCCGCGGACCGCAGGCCGTCGGCGAGCGCGACGGCGCGCGAGTGCACGCGCTCGGCGATCTCCTTGAGGCCCTCGGGACCGTGGTAGACCGCGTACATCGACGCGACGATCGCCAGCAGGGCCTGCGCGGTGCAGATGTTGCTCGTGGCCTTCTCGCGGCGGATGTGCTGCTCACGGGTCTGGAGCGCCAGGCGGTAGGCCTGGTCGCCGTCGGCGTCGACCGACACCCCGACCAGGCGGCCCGGGAGCGACCGCTCGAGCCCCTTGCGGACCGCCATGAACGCGGCGTGCGGACCACCGTAGAAGAGCGGGACGCCGAAGCGCTGGGCCGACCCCACCGCGACGTCGGCGCCCAGCTCACCGGGGGAGACGAGGAGCGTGAGGGCCAGCAGGTCGGCGGCGACCGTCACCAGACCGCCCTGCTCCTTGACCTCGGCGACGAGCGGGCGCAGGTCCCGGACCACGCCCGACGCGCCGCTCTGCTGGAGCACCACGCCGATGAGCTGCTGGTCCGACACCCCGGCAGCGGCGAGTCCCGCCGTCAGCCCCTCGGAGAGGTCCACGACCACGACGGGCAGACCGACCGACTCGGCCCGCGCCCGGGTCACGGCGATCGTCTGCGGGAACAGCTCGGCGTCCAGGGCGACGACGCCCGCCCCGCCCTTGGCCGCGCGCCACATGAGCGCGACGGCCTCCGCGACCGCGGTGGCCTCGTCGAGCAGCGACGCGTTGGCGACCTCGAGCCCGGTGAGGTCGAGGACGACGGTCTGGAAGTTGAGGAGGGCCTCGAGGCGCCCCTGCGAGATCTCGGGCTGGTACGGCGTGTAGGCCGTGTACCAGGCGGGGGACTCGAGCACGTTGCGCCGGACGACCGGCGGAGTGATGGTCCCGTAGTAGCCGAGCCCGATCATCTGCGTCTTGACGACGTTCTTCGCCGCGATGGCCCGCAGGTCGGCGAGGACCTCGGACTCGGTGCGGGCGGCGGGCAGGTCGAGCGGGCGGTCGGTGCGGATCGAGTCCGGGACCGCCGCGTCGATCAGGGCGTCGAGCGAGCCGTAGCCGAGCTCGGCGAGCATGGTCGCGACCTCGCCCGAGGGGGCCTCGCCGGAGTCGGCCCCCACCGGGCGGGGCCCGAGGTGGCGGAACGGGAAGTGCGCACGGTCGAACGCGTCGCTGGACTGCTGTGTCACGGAGGTCTCCGGGGGTCGGCGAGGAAGACGGCGGCAGACCCCTGGGCCTGCCCGTTCCTCCCCGCTCTGTCATCGGACGCGCAGCGTCGACCTGAGAGTTTTGCCGGTCCGCCGTGGTCCTCGCGGACCCGGGGCGCGCCGGCTTGCACCGTCGGTAGGGGAGTCCGCTGCCCGGGGGCAGGCGGGCATCTCCGCTTTCCAGAGTTGCCTCGCCACCGCGGTACGTCGGCCTGAGAGATTCTCGGGGAGGAGTTGCTCCTTCGGCGCCGACCTCACCCTGAGGTGGCCGGGCTCTCCCGCAGTGGTTCGAGCAGCAGTATGTGGTTGTGGGCTCAGCCTAGCGGTCGCCGTCGGGTGCGGGCACGAGCGTCTCGTCAGGGGTTCGGCGCTCCGTCCCCGGGGCCGGGCCGTACGGCGGGGCGGGCAGGGAGGCCGTCGCCGGGTCCGGGACCGCCTGCACGACGACGGAGCGCACCGTCGCGAGGCGCCCCACCGCGCGTTCGAGCGCCCGGGCGCGGCGGGCGCTGGCCCGGAAGGCGACGTGGATCGTGCCGGCGTCGCCGTCGCCCGCGACGTCCTCCGTCGCGAGGCGCTCGAAGCTCACGCCCCGGGTCGAGAAGACGCCCGCGAGCCCCGTGAGGGTGCCCGCGCGGTGCACGCCCTCGACCTGGGCGACCCAGGAGGGCTCGGGCTCGACGCGCCCGTCGTCCTCGACACCACCCGGCCACGCGGGGGGAACCGTCGGCGCCGCGGGAGCCGGGCCTCCCGCACGGTCGGCACCGGTCGCGTCGTCCGCGCGCGCGGCCCCGTCAGCACGGCCGACGCCCGCGGTCCGCAGGGCCGACCCCACGGCTGCTGCCGCACCCTGCAGGCGGCGCGTCTCGTCGTCGGGCAGGGCGTCCAGCAGGACGCGCGTCCACCCCTCGGGGCCCAGCACGAGCGGGACGCCCAGGACGCCGTGCAGCGGCCGGCCTGCGAGCGACACCTCGCCGTCGAGCGCGACCTGCCCGGCGACGACGATCTCGCGGCCGTCGAGCACGACCTCGACGAGGTCGACCG
This sequence comes from Oerskovia sp. 140933, assembly GCF_059651515.1. NCBI lineage: Bacteria > Bacillati > Actinomycetota > Actinomycetes > Micrococcales > Cellulomonadaceae > Oerskovia > Oerskovia sp. 140933. The sequence continues at coordinate 22,547 of NZ_JAMXIO010000033.1, read as the reverse complement.
TCGCGGAGGCCGTGGCCGTCGCGGTCTTGGCGCCGCTCTGGTGCGTCATCCAGGGACGCGCGACCACGCGCAGGTCGGCGGGCCAGGTGTCGATCAAGCGGTAGGCGGCGCCGACGTCGGTCGCCGCGACCTCGACGAGCTGGGCCTTGGCCGCGGCGACCTCGGCCGGGAACCCGTCGAGCGTGCGGCCGCGCCGCAGGAGCCGCACGGCTCGCGCGCGTTCGGCGACGTCGAGGCCGCTGAGCCGGACGGTCGACCAGAGGGGGACGGCGTCCTCGCCGTGCTGGCCCCCGACGAACCCGCCCACGCGGTGCCGGCGGACGCCGAGCTCGACCGCGATCTCGCGCCGGAAGCGCAGCGTGTCGAGCCAGGCACCCATGCCGATCACCCGCCGAGCGCCCAGCGCCTCGGCCATGACGGCGACACCGACCTCGACCGGGTTGGAGACCACGATCACGACCTCGTGCCCCGACCCGTGCCGCGCGATCGCGTCGGCGTACCCGGCGAAGACGGCCCGGTTGCCGATCGCGAGCCCGGTCCGGTCGAGGGACGCGCCCGAGCGGGGCGGGGTCGTCGCCCCGGCGGCGACCACGACGACGTCGGCCGCCACGTCGGCAGGGGAGTGGGCCACGTCGATCAGGGGCGCGTGCTCGTCGTAGGCGTCGACCAGGTCGGCCCGCAGGCCGTGCACCGCGCGCCCGGACGCCCCGTCGGGGCGTCCGACGAGCTGGAGGCGGGACGTCGTGGGCAGGATGCGTCGTTCGACGAGCTGGGTGACGACCTGCCGTCCGACGTCGCCGGTCGCGCCGAGCACTGCAACGTCCATCCGAGCAGGCTACGTCGCCCGCGCCGTGCCCGCAGGGACCGGGCGCGTCACTCCTGGTGCACGAACACCTCGTACCGCTCCGGGTCGGGCTGGGCCGCGACGGTCTCGGCGACCCGCGCCTCGGCCTCCTCGCGCGTGGGCAGCACGTCGCACGGGAAAGTGTCGTACAGGGTGACCGCGGTGTGCGCCCACCCCCGGTAGGGCTCGCTCGACGCGGGGCAGCCCCCGATGAGCGGGTAGACGAACACGATCCGCTTGCCCGTCTGGACGCCCACCCTGTTGGCGATCCCCTGGGCGGTGTCGACGATGAGGCTGCGGTTGGTCGTGATGCGCCCCGGCACCCCGGGGTCCTGGATGACGTGGTCGACCTGCCCCTGCACGGAGGCCCGGACGGCGCGCGGCAGCGGTTCGGCCGTGGCGACCACGACCCGGGTCGCGTCGGGCAGCACGTAGGCGCGCTGCCCGGCGGGCAGCCGACCGACGTCCTCCACGGCGATCGTCTCGCCCGTGCTGACGGCGAGCGTCTCGGCGACCTGGACGCCCACCGGACCTGCCGCGGGCGCCTCGGCGTCGTCGCGCACGGCGCAGCTCACGAGGAGAGCGATCACCAGGGCGGACGCCGCGAGGGCGAGCCCCGCCCGGCGTCTCACGGGCCTCTTCACGAGCGCACCTCCGTCGATGTCGTGGGTGCTCGTCGGGAGCACAGGTCGGTCCATCCGTCCCTATGCGCCGGGTGCCGCCGTCGGCCTGCCCGGACGGTGCGGCCCGCCGGCGCCGCCCGTCGGGCTGCCACACGATCTCCACGACTCGTGCCACGCCCCTGCCCACCCGCCCGGGCGCGCCCTCCTGCGTGGGCGCCGAGACGCAGGCAGGATGGAACGCTCACCCTGCCGCGCCCGCGGTGGGGATCGCCACGAGCGCCCAAGGGGACCCACCCGGCATGCAGACGAGCCCGCAGGAACCGCAGCCGACGACCACCGCCTACGTCCCGCGGCACCTCGCCTCGCCCGTGGCCGCGGTGCGTGCCGCCGACCTTCCTGCGGACCCTCGCGGCATGCGCTGGGACCGCTCCCCGGGTGTCCTGTCCCGGGTCCTGGACGAGCTGTCGGTCCTCGACAAGGGCGGGGTCTCCCTGGCCCGTCGCTGAGCCGTCGGGCTCAGCCCAGCTCGATCGCCGTGGCCGCGGCCACCATCTCGTCGATCACCGCGTTCACGACGGGGCGGGGCTCGTGCCGGGTGGCGCGGTGCCTCGCGACGAGGCGGCGCGAACCGAGACCGGGCAGCGGGACGACCGTGACGCCGTCGGGCACCTCGCCCTGGACAGCGAGCGCCGGGAGCAGCGCGACGCCCTGCCCCGCCGCGACGAGCGCGAGGGCGACGTCGAAGTCGTAGTACGTGTGGCGCGTGCGCAGCGGGGCGCCGAGCGTCCGGGAGACACGGCGCAGGGCGCGCGCGGCGGCCGTCGTGGGCTGGGGGCCGAGCCAGATCGCGTCGCGCACGTCGTCGAGCCGCGCGGGCGTGGGGAAGGTCGACGGGACGACGACGCGCCACGGCTCGTCGAGGAGCGGGACCTCGCGCATGCCGCGCAGGGAGTCCGCGGCCTCCCTCTCCTGGATGTCGAGCTCGAGGAGGACCACGTCGAGGTCCCCGGTGCGCAGGAGCCGCAGGGCGTCGGCGGGCTCGAGCTCCTGGACGTCGAGCTCGACGCCGGGGTAGCGCGTCTCGAGGGACGCGAACGTCGGGCCCACGACCGCGCGGATCGCGGTCTGGAACGACCCGACCGACACGGTCCCGGTCAGCTCCTCGCTCATCGCGACGATGGCCTTGCGGGCCTCGACCATCTCCGCCTCGATGCGCTCGGCGGCGTCGGCGAGGATGCGCCCGGCGGGCGTGAGGGTCACGCCGCGGGGCCCGCGGTCGAGGACCTGGACCTTCTCCTCTGCCTCCAGACGCGCAATTTGCTGAGACACGGCAGAGGGTGTCACGTGCAGCAGGTCGGCGGCCGCCAGGACACCTCCAGCCCGGTGCACGGCAAGCAGGAAACCAAGTCTTCGTGGGTCCGTGGCCATGTAGAGATACTAAACGGCCACGTCAGAGTTCTTCAATTGTGCTGAATGATTTTGGGGTTCACACTGGTGACGTGGCGCCGGCCGGTCCTCCTCAAAAGGGGCCGGCGCACACGATCTCCTGGCCGTCGCAGCGTCGCGGCTCCCACCAGGTCCCCCTCCCCGATCCCTTCATGACCCCTGCCCGGAGACCGCCATGTCCGCTGCCCCCTCCCTCGTCGACCTGGTCGTCACCCCGCTCGGTTGGGTCGGTGCGATCGCCGCCGTCACCGCCTACGCGATGGTCACCCGTGGCCGCTGGTCGGGGGACTCGCTGCGGTTCCAGCTCACGAACTTCGTGGGCGCGGGCCTCATGTGCCTGGTCGCCGCGGTCAACGGCGTGTGGCCGTCGGCCGTCGCGAACGTGGTGTGGATCGTCATCGGCGGTCAGGCCATCGTGGTGCTCGTCAAGGCCCGACGCCGCCGCGCGACCGACGCGGTCGTCGTGCCCCTCGACGTGCCCGCCCAGGCGCGCGCGGTCGACCTCGCCGCCTGACCCACGGGCCCGACCCGCGGTCAGACCGGCCGGTAGCCCGCCGCACGCCACGCCACGATCCGGTCGACGGCCTCGGCCACGACCTCGGGCGCGGCCGCGAACGACAGCCGGACCCACTCGCCGCCGCGCACCCCGTCGAAGTCCGTGCCGGGCGTGAGCGCGACGCCGGTGTCGGCGAGCAGGCGCTCGCACCACGTGACCGAGTCGAGCCCGGACCCGGCGACGTTCGCGTAGACGTAGAACGCGCCGTCGGCCGGGGCGACCGGGTCCCAGCCCAGGTCGTCGAGCCGGTCGAGCACCAGGGCCCGCGAGTCGGCGTACCGGGCGACGTTCTCCGCCGCGGCCGCGTACCCCTCGGGCGAGAAGGCCGCGACGCCCGCGTGCTGGGCGAGCGCGGGCGGGCTCAGCGCGATGTTCCCCGCGAGGGCGTCGACCGGCCCCACGAGGTCCTCGGGCAGCAGGAGCCACCCGAGCCGCCACCCCGTCATGGCCCAGTACTTGGAGAACGAGTTCACGACGACCGCACCGTCGTCGAGGAACTGCGCCGCGGTCGCGGTCTCCCCGGCCGGCGAGGCCGGGTCCGCGTAGACGATCCCGTGGTAGATCTCGTCGCTGACGAGCCGCACGTCGTGGTCGGTGCACCACGCCGAGAGCGCTGCCAGCTCGGCCGGCGGGATCATGGTCCCCGTCGGGTTGGCCGGGCTCGCGACCACGAGCCCGTCGAGCCCGCCGTCGTAGTAGGCCTCCATGAGCTGCGAGACCGTGGGCTGGTAGCGCGTCTCGGGGCCGCAGTCGAGCTCGACGACCTCGCACCCCAGGGCCGCGAGGATGTTCCGGTAGGCCGGGTAGCCGGGCCGGGCGAGCGCGACCCGGTCCCCGGCGTCGAACGCCGCGAGGAACGCGAGCATGAACCCGCCCGAGGACCCCGTCGTGACCGCGACCCGCGCCGGGTCGACGTCCACGCCGTACGTCCGCCCGTAGTGGGCGGCGATGGCCTGACGCAGCGCGGGCACGCCCATGGCCTCGGTGTACCCCAGGTCGCCCGACTCGAGGAGGTCGATCGCCCGGCGCCGCACCACGTCCGACGCGCCGGTCGCGGGTTCGCCCGCGCACAGGTTCAGGACCGGCTCGCCCGCGTCCCTGCGGGCGTTCGCGGCGGCGAGGACCTCCATGACCGCGAACGGGGCGACGTGGGACCTGCGCGAGACCTTCATGGGGCCATCATGCCCGTGCCCGGGCCGTTCGCGGATCGGACGACGCCCGCCGAACTGTGCAGGTACGGTGAGGGGGCGCGCCCTGTTAGGAAACATCGCCGGAAGTTCCGTAACCTGGCTCGGGTCCGGTCGTCCACCGACCGGTGAGAGGCGTTCTGCAGGAGACGAGCGAGAGGCGAGCAGTGCCGGAGCACACGACGCAAGGGGGAGTCCGTATCGACGACTCCGGACCTCGATGGACCATGTGGGGCGAGGTCGACGCCGCGGTGCAGGACCGGTCCGAGGGCGACCTCGTCCGTTCGCTCGAACGAGCCGCCAGCCCCGTCACGATCGACCTCACCGACGTCACCTTCATGGACTCGGGCGGCCTGCGCCTGCTGTACCTGTCCCTCCTGGCCGGGGGCGACGCCCCGGTCCTGGTCGGCGTCCCGGACCGTATCAAGGACCTGCTGGAGATCAGCGGCGTCCTCTCGCAGTTCACCATCGTCGACTGACCTGCCTGCGCGACCACCACCCCGGTCGCCGCCTGGCACTGGCACCCACCATCCACACGACTCGCCGGCCCCACGGAGGAAATCTCATGGACACCACGATCGACTCGTCCCGTCCGCCCGAGTCCTTCCACGTCGTCCGTGTCTGGCAGCTCGACTCGATCGACGAGCTCTCCACGTTGCGCACCTCGCTCCACCTCGAGCTCACGGGTCGCCCGCTGGGCCCCGACGGCGCGCTGGCCGAGGTCCCCGAGAAGATCGTCCTCGTCGCGAGCGAGCTCGCGACGAACGCCCTGCGCCACGGTCGTCCGCCGACGACGGTCCAGCTCCTGACGGACGGCGAGGAGTACATCGTCGACGTGATCGACCAGGACACGAGCCGGGCGCCGGTCGTCGCGGCTCCTCGCCTGCCGGGGGACGGCGGGTTCGGCCTGGTCCTGGCGCAGCGCCTCGCGCTCGACGTCGGCTGGTTCGTCGCCGACGGCAAGCACGTCTGGGCGCGCCTCGGCGCGGCGCGCGAGGGCGCGTCGCCACCGCTCACCGCGGGCGTCGCCCCCTAGCCGTCAACGACCCGAGGGCCGGTCTGCGCGAGGCGCAGGTCGGCCCTCGGTCGTCCCTCGGGCCCTCAGTCGTCCCCGTGCCCGCGGTCGTCCCCCGGGCCCTCGTCGTCCTCGGCCCGACGGCGCAGCACCAGCAGGGTCGCGTCGTCCTCCGACGCGGGGTCCCGGGTCGAGCGCAGCACGGCGTCGACGTCACCCACGTGCTCGGCGAAGGTGCCGGCGAGTCGGCGCAACCCGGCCCTGATCGACTCGTCCCGGCGCTCGAACAGGCCGTCGCTGTAGAGCACGAGCGCACCGCCGGGCCCGATCGTCGTGGTCCCGCCCCCGAACCGCGGCGCCCCCAGCCCCAGCGGGGGACCGCCCAGCAGGTCGCCCCAGACGACGCCCTCGCCGGGGACCAGGAAGAAGGGCGGCGGGTGGCCCGCGGTCACGTACTCGACCGCTCCCGTCCGGGGGTCGACGACCGCGACGACGAGCGTCGCGATCTGCCCCGGCATGGTCCACCGGACGGTCGTCGCGAGCTGCTCGACGGCGGCCCTCGCGGTGCCGGCGCGCACGAGCTCGGCGCGCAGGGTGTTGCGGATCTGTCCCATCGAGGCCGCGGCCTGCAGGCCGTGGCCCGTGACGTCCCCGACGACGAGGGCCAGCGACCCCGACGGCAGGAGCAGGGCGTCGTACCAGTCGCCGCCGACGAACCCGCCGCCCGCCGGCTCGTAGCGGGCCGTCACGCTCCAGCCCGGCAGGTCCGGCAGCGAGCCGGGGAGCAGGCTGCGCTGGAGCGCCTCGGCCGCGCGCACGTCGCGGCGGCCGGCCAGGTAGAGCGCCTCGACGAGGTGGCTGCGCAGCGCGCCGGCGACCTCGACGGCGTCCTCGGCCCAGGGTTCGCTGTGGCCGCTCACGACCTCGCGCCAGCGCTCGAACGACTTGCGGGGGCTGAGGCGCACCGTCTCGCCCTCGCTGCGCGCGATGGCCTTGTTGTGCGGGTCGCCGCCCCAGTCGACGCTGCGCAGCACCTCGTCGCGGAGCCAGAGCACGACCTGGCCGTCGTTCAGGTGCACGCCCAGGACCCCGGCGACGTCGGGCAGCTGCTGCGCGAGGTCCGGGGCCGCGACGCGCAGCGAGTCGATCGCGAGGACCTCGTCGCCCGAGGCTGCGGCGCGGGCCGTGAACCAGGCCGCGAGGAGCGCGACCCCCTCGGCGTCGGGGACCCGCCCGAGCGAGGCGGAGCGCCCCTCCGCGACGACCACCGCGCCGTCGGCTCCCACGAGGTCGAGCAGGCGCCGGTCGGCCGTGAGCGCCTCGACGAGCGCGGTCTCCTCGTCGCGGCTGTCCGCGACGAGGCCCGCGAGCAGCCGCGACGACGCGCGCGAGACCGCGAGCCGGTCCTCCTCGCTCTGCGCGACGAGCAGCACGGACAGCGTGGCACCCAGGAACTCCGCGGCAGCCCGCACCGCGAACGACGGCTGGTGCGGTCCCGAGTAGTGGTGGCACGCGATGAGGCCCCAGAGCTTCCCGTCGCGCAGCAGGGAGATCGACATGGACGCGCCGACGCCCATGTTCGACAGGTACTCCAGGTGGATCGGGGAGACGCTGCGCAGCGTCGAGTACGTCAGGTCGAGGGGCTGCCCCGTGGTCGGCAGGTCGGTCGGGACGATCTCGCACGGCACGTAGCCGACGTCGTCGATCAGCCGGATCCAGTTCTTCTCGTACAGCGCGCGGGCCTGCCGCGGGATGTCCGTCGCGGGGTAGTGCAGCCCGTAGAACGAGTTGAGGTCGTCGCGCTTGGCCTCCGCGACCACCTCGCCGTTGTAGTCGGCGTCGAAGCGGTAGATCATCACGCGGTCGAAGCCCGTGAGGCGGCGGACGTGCCGGGCCGCGGTGCCGAACAGCTCGGGCAGCGTCCCGGCCCGGTCGAGGTCCGCGAGCGCCGCGCGCACGCCCTGGTAGGTGTTGGGGAAGCTGAGCGGTCGCACGACCGCGGGCTCGAGCTCGATCACGACGACGGGTTCGGCCCCGGCGGGCAGCGGCGGGCGGTGCAGGATCGCGTCGGTCGCGACCGTCCGGTCCGTCCCGGTGCGGATCTCGACGGGGTTGTGCGACGCGAGGTCGCGGTGCTGCGCGACGTGCGCGAGGAGCCGGGCGCCGTCGTCGGGCCCCAGGACCTCGGTCAGGGGGGCGCCGAGCACGTCGGCGCTGTCCCGTCCCACGAGGCCGTGCACGTTCGTCGAGCACTGGAGGACGCGTCCGTCGCTCTCACGGACCACGAGCAGCGCACCGCGGGGCTGGATCCGGCCGGGGATGTGGATGGGTTCGCGGGCGCAGTTCTCGAGGTCTACCGCCTCGGCGGGGCTGAGCAGCTCTTCGTCCGTGCCCTGCGTCATGTGCACTCCACCTCCCGCACCGTGCGGGCCGTTCACGGCAGCGAGGCTGCCGACCATGTGTCCCGGCGGCTTCATCACCGGGAGCGCGCGCCCGCTGAAAAACCCGGGCGGCCCAGCGTACAACCTGATGGGATCGGCGAGGATGGGGGAGGCACCTGTCCGACGACGAGCGCTGGAGGACCCATGACCGACGACGACCCGGTGCGCCGGGCTGCGCAGTACCGGGTGGACCGCGAGACCGCCCACGACGCGGGCTCGTCCCCCGAGGCCGGTGACACGGGCGAGACCGGCGAGACCGGCGACGAGGGCGCGCGCCCCCGCCTCCCGCTCGAGAACCGCGGCCAGTGGGTCGACGAGCTGGTCCGCCAGGCCATGGCCCGCGGCGAGTTCGACGACCTGCCGCTCGCGGGCAAGCCCATCCCGGGCCTGGGCGCGCGGCACGACCCGGACTGGTGGCTCAAGAGCCTCGTCGAGCGCGAGCAGATCACGGGCATCCTGCCCGCCGCCCAGCTCCGGGCCGACGACGCCCGGCTGCACGAGCAGCTCGACCGCCAGTTCTCGGAGGAGTCCGTGCGGGAGGTCCTGACGGAGTTCAACGCGCGCGTGGTCGACGCGCGTCGGCAGCTCCTGGGCGGCCCGCCCGTGGTCACGCCCCTGCGGGACGTCGAGGCGGAGGTCGTCGCGTGGCGCGAGCGACGTGCGGCCCGCGGTGCCGAGTCCGGCCCGACGGCGCCGCGCACCGCCCGGGACGCCTCGCCCCGGGCGGGTGCGGGCTCGGGCGAGCAGGCCGGTCGACGGTGGTGGAGCCGTCGGCGGGGCGACCCCGGACCTGCGGCCCCGACGCCCGACGGCCCCTGAACCACCCGCTCCCGGCGCGCGCTCCCACGCGGCGGCTCCTACCCTCGGGAGATGCCCGCACCCACCACCCCAGGCACCGGCACGACGGGCTGGGTGCCCGACGTGCTCGACGGGTTCGAGCAGCTCACCCTGCCCCTGGCCCCCGACGACGAGGGCGAGGTGGTCGCGACGCTGGTGCGACGGCGTCGGGCACCTGACGGACCCGACCCCCTCCACGGGGGCGCGCGGCCGCCCGGCGTGCCCGACCGCGGGATCGACGTCCTGTACGTGCACGGCTGGTCCGACTACTTCTTCCAGACCGAGCTCGCGGACTTCTGGGAGGCCCACGGCGCGCGGTTCTTCGCGCTCGACCTGCGCAAGTACGGCCGCAGCCTGCGACCGGGCCAGACCCCCGGGTTCGTCACGAGCCTCTCGACGTACGACGAGGACATCGAGGCCGCGCTCGGGGCCATGGGGCACGGCGTCCTGACGGCCGACCCCGTGATGCGCGACCGCGGCCTGGTCCTCATGGGGCACTCCACGGGCGGGCTCACCCTGAGCCTGTGGACGGCCCGGAACCAGGACCGGGTCACGGGGCTCGTCCTCAACAGCCCGTGGCTCGAGTTCCAGGCGCGCGACATCGGGCGCAAGGTGATCGCCCCCGCGATCGCGCTCCGGGCCCGCCTCGACCCCATGGTGCCGCTGCCCCAGGTCGACCTCGGCTTCTACACGCGGTCCGTGTCGAAGACGCTCGACGGCGAGTGGGATTACGACCTCACGTGGCGGCCCGTGCGCGGGTTCGTGGTGCACGGCGGGTGGCTCGCCGCGATCCTGCGCGGGCAGGCCGCTGTGGAGCTGGGGCTCGGGATCACCGTGCCCGTCCTGGTCCTGCTGTCCACGAGCAGCACCCTGCTGCCCCGGTGGACGCCCGAGATGATGCACAGCGACACGGCGCTCGACGTCGTCGGGATCGCGCGGCGGTCGACCGACCTCGGGCGGCTCGTCGTGCTCTCCCGCATCGAGGGCGCGCTGCACGACGTCGTGCTGTCGGCGCCGCCCGTGCGGGCCGTGGCGTACGAGCAGATCGCGACGTGGCTCCAGGGGTACGTGCCGGGGTCGGCACCGGCCTCGGCGGGCGCCGTCGGGCCCGCCGCCGGTGCCGACGCCGGTGCCGCCGCCGGGGCCGCCGCCGGTGCCGGGCCGCCTCAGGCCTGACGTCGCGCGAGCTCCTCGCGGACGAACTCGACGACGCCGTCGGCGGCCGCCTCGACCTGTGCCAGGCAGTCCTCGAAGTCATGCATGCCGCCGTACCAGGGGTCGTCGATGTCGAGCAGGTGCTCGTCGCGATCGGCCCGCTCGGGCGTGACGACGGGCGCCGCGGGGTCGAACGACCGGTACATCCGCACGTTCCCGTCGCCGTGCAGGCGGCGCAGGGCGCGCGCGTGCACGGACGTCATGGGCAGCACCAGGTCGCGGGACACGACGTCGCTCGGGCGGACCTGGCGTGCGTGGTGCCCCTCACCGGTGTCGTACCCGTGCTCGGCGAGGACGCGGCGCGCGCGGCGGTCGACGGGGTTGCCGTGCTCCTCCGCGCTGATGCCCGTCGAGTCCACGACCACGCGTCCGCCCAGGCCTGCGGCCTCGAACCGGTCGCGCAGCACGATCTCAGCCATGGGGGAGCGGCAGATGTTGCCCGTGCAGACCGTCATCACGCGGTAGGGCTGGTGGTCGGGGGCGGGGGTCGCGTCGCGGGGAGTCGTCACCCGACCAGTCTGCCGCCTGCGCCCGTGCGGTGAGACGGGTGCTTGCGCACCAGACAGGTCCTCCGGGCCGGATCCGGGACACCCGTCTCGTGCGGGACCACCTGTCTCGCGGCCAGGACCGCGCCCCCAGGCACTTCCCGCGCGCTCGGCCTACCGTGGACGCATGACGATCAGGACGGGCTCGGGGCTCATCGCGGTGACCGGCGCCGGCGGACGGCTCGGCTCGAAGCTCGCCCTGCGGCTCGCGGCGGAGGGCGCGGCGCAGCGGCTCGTGGTCCGGGACGCCTCCCGGACGCCCCGGCTCCCGGACGGCGAGCCCCTGCCCGACTCCGAGGTGGCGGTCACGACCGGGTACACCGACACCGAGCGCATGGTGCGGGCGTTCCGCGGCGCCCGCTCGGTCTTCCTGGTCTCGGCGCGCGAGGCCCCCGACCGGGTCGCGGAGCACCGGGCCGCGGTCGACGCAGCCGTGGCCGGGGGAGTCGAACGCATCGTCTACGTGTCGTTCGTGGGTGCCGCCCCGGAGGCGACGTTCACGTTCGCGCGCGACCACTGGCACACCGAGGAGTACATCAAGGCCACGGGCCTGAGGTACACGTTCCTGCGCGACAACCTGTACCACCAGGGCCTGGTCGGCATGGTGGGGGACGACGGCGTCATCCGTGGCCCCGCCGGTGACGGCCGCCTCGCGTCGGTGTCCCACGACGACATCGCCGACGTCGCGACCGCGATCCTCCTCGACGAGAAGCCCACGGCCCACGACGGCAAGACCTACGACGTCACGGGTCCGCAGGCCCTGACGCTCACCGAGGTCGCGGACATCCTGTCCGACGTCACGGGCCGCACCATCACCTACCACCCGGAGACGGTCGAGGAGGCGTACGCGTCGCGCGCGGTCTACGCGGCGCCGCCGTTCGCGGTCGACGGCTGGGTGTCGTCGTACACGGCGATCGCAGCGGGCGAGCTGGCCGGGGTGAGCGACGTCGTCGAACGGTTCGCCGGGCGGCCCGCGCAGAGCTTCGCCGAGTGGCTCGACGACTACCCCGAGGAGTGGGACCGCCTGCTGCCCGCCTGAGCGAACGTCCCGGGCAGCGAGACCGCCCCGAACCCGAAGGAGCGTCGATGAGCACGCAGCCGCAGGTCCCCGGCGGGGACCAGCCAGCACGCGCCGCCCAGGCACCGTCGGCCCCTGACCACAAATGGGCGGGCCTGTTCGTCCTGGCCACGGCGCTGTCGATGATCGTCCTCGACGGCACGATCGTGGGCGTCGCGCTCCCGACCATCATCGAGGACCTGCACCTCGACCTGGGCGACGCGCAGTGGGTCAACGCGTCGTACTCGGTCGTGTTCGCCGCGCTCCTGCTCACCGCGGGGCGCCTGGGCGACCGCCTGGGCCGCCGGAACATGCTGCTCGGGGGCGTCGTGGTCTTCCTCGCGGGGAGCCTCCTCGCGTCGCAGGCCGACGACGCCGGGACCCTGATCGTGGCGCGCCTGATCCAGGGCGTCGGCGGGGCGTTCGTCCTGCCCGCGACCCTGTCGACCGTCAACGCGACGTTCCGCGGCAAGGACCGAGCCGTGGCGTTCGGGATCTGGGGTGCGGTGATCTCCGGGATGGCGGCGGTCGGCCCGCTCCTGGGCGGGTGGCTCACGACGTCGTTCACGTGGCCGTGGATCTTCCTCGTGAACCTCCCGATCGGGGTCGCGGTGATCGTCGGCGCGTTCCTCGTGGTCCCCGAGACCCGCGCGCACATCACCGTGCCAGGGCTCGACGTCGTCGGGCTGCTCCTGAGCGCGCTCGGGTTCGGTGCGGTCGTGTTCGCGCTCATCGAGGGGCAGTCGCTCGGCTGGTGGGCTCCCAAGGCGGAGCTCGAGGTCTTCGGGCTGGTCTGGGGGACCGGCGCCCCGGTGTCTCCCATCCCCGTCATCGGGGCCGTCGGCGTGCTGCTCCTGGTGCTGTTCGCGTTCTGGGAGAACCACCGCGCGCGGGTCGCCCGCTCCGCGCTGCTCGACCTCACGCTGTTCCGCGTCGCGACGTTCCGCTGGGGCAACCTCACCGCGATGCTCGTCGCGATCGGCGAGTTCGGCCTGATCTTCGTGCTGCCGCTGTACCTGCAGAACATCCTGGGCCTCTCGAGCCTGGGGGCCGGCGTGGTGCTCGCGACCATGGCCGCGGGCGCGTTCTTCTCGGGGGCCATGGCCCGGCACCTCGCGGAGGCGATCGGGTCGCCGCGCACGATCGTCCTGGGGCTGGTCCTCGAGGTCGTGGGCGTCCTCGCGGTCGCTCTCGTCGTGACGCCGACCGTCGCGTCGTGGCTCATCGCGGCCCTGCTCGTGATCTACGGCCTGGGTCTGGGGCTCGCGTCCGCGCAGCTCACGGGCACGACGCTCGTCGACGTCCCCGAGGAGGAGTCCGGCCAGGCGTCCGCGACGCAGTCGACGTCGCGGCAGCTCGGGTCGGCCCTCGGCACGGCGTTCATCGGGGCGGCCCTCGCGATCGGGCTGTCGACCACGGTCCCGCCCGCGCTCGAGCGGGTCGACGGCGTCCCGACCGCCGCGGCGTCGCAGGTCGCCGACGCGACGGCCCAGTCCGCGGGCGGCACGATCCCGCAGCTGCGCGGCGAGGGCACGCGGAGCCAGTTCGGCGAGAAGACCCCCGACGTCGTCGACGCCCTCTCCGACGGCTTCAGCGACGCGACGCGGGTCTCGCTGTTCGTCGCCGCGGGCTTCCTGCTCCTGGGCCTGCTGTGCTCGACCCGGGTCGTCGCGGCGTCCCGGCGCGAGGGGGTCGACCAGGGCGGCTCACGGGCCCCCGACGACGCCCGCTGAGCCGTCGGAGAAATCCCTTGGCAGCTCCCGCGGGGCAGGCGTAGCGTCGTGGGCACATGGGAAAGGAGGTGGTCCACGAAGTGAAGAATCTTCGGACGCATGAGGTGGTTGCACGCTAGTCGTGCCATCGAGCAACGGACCGTGCGAGGAACTCGCAGCCGGTAGGTGACCGTCACGTCACCCACGACGAGCGAGTCCCCAGCAACCACCGGAGCCCGCGGGAGTCGCGCCCTCGTCCAGCGCGACAGGTGGAGGAATCCACCGGCCCGCGGGCTTCTTCACGCCCGGGCCGGCCCCGCGCACCAGGGCCTGACGGCGGAGCGCGCCACGAGCGCTCCGGTCGCCGTGGCCGTCGCCGTGGCCCGGGCCCGGCCCGGCCGGGCCGGGTCCCCGCGTCAGAACGGCTTGCGCGCCACCACGAGGAAGCGGGGCGCCTCGTCCACGAACTCGTTGCCCGCCGCGAAGTGCATGTGCAGGGCCCGCAACGGGGCCTCGAACCGCCCGATCGCCTCGGGGGACAGGCTCGCGATCTCGGGGACCTGCCACGCGATGACCTTGAGGTACCAGAGCAGCGAGCTCAGGTCGTGGAAGTGCCGCGCGCCCACGTGCTCGCGGGCCACGTCGATCACGAACCCGGCCTCCGCCAGGTCCGCGGTCACGCCCTCGAGGGTCACGTCGTCCGGGTCCCAGGGGAGCTGCGCCCCGAGCGCGGTGTTGACCCGGATGCCGTCGCGCGAGTCGACCTGCTGCGTGATGAACACGCCGCCCGGCTCCAGGACCCGCAGGACCTCGGTCGGCTCGAACTCCTCGTGCCGGTCCAGGACCACGGCGAACCGGCCGTCGAGGAACGGCAGCATGAGCCCCTCACCCTTGCTGCTCCCCACCTGCCGGACGTCGACGCCCAGAGGTTCGAGGCGCCGTCGGGCCACGGGGACGTTCGGCGGCCAGCCCTCCGTCGCGGCCGACCCCTCCGGCAGGGGCGCGAGCGACGAGAACGCCTCCCCGCCGCCCGTGCCCAGGTCCAGCACGGGGCCCCGACCGCTGCCCACGAGCTCGCGCGCGAGCACCAGGTAGTCCCACGGCAGGGGGTCCTCGACGCAGCGGTCGTCGACGGGGGACAGGTCGAAGCCCTCGACCGGTGTCGCCCGGGCCCACTCGACGTGCGCCTCGAACGCGGCGGCTCGGTCGGGGACGGGGAGGGCTCCTGCTTCAGACATGCGTCGATTGTCCCCCGCGCGAACGGGCTCCGTCGAAACGCCACGCGCTCCCGGCGGGCCCCGACCTCGGCTACCATCGGCCGGGCCGTCGGCCCGAGCCGCCCGCCCGCCTGCCGACCCCCCGGAGGACCCGCTGAGCCCCGCACCGCACCCCCTGAGCGACCGTGCGACCCGCAAGGTCCGGGCCGTCGCCGACCAGCACCGGAGCACGCTCGGCGAGCTGCGGCACGTGGAGTCGTGCACGCTGTCCGCCCGGGTGATCGGGACCGTGGCCGGGGTGTTCGCGGTGCTCGTCGCGGTCGTGGCGTTCAACGGCCGCGTCCTGGCGGTCGTCGGGTTCGCCCTCACGATGGGGCTGGTCCTGGCCGTCGTCCTGCGCCTCGTCGCGAGCGAGAAGCTGCTGGTGCTCGAACGAGGCCTCGTGGTGGGGTCCTTCGGCCCGTTCATGACCCCGTTCGCCGTGCCGTACGCGGACGTCGTCGCGCCGAGCGTCGCGGCGATCGTCGGGACCCAGCGTGCCGTGACCCTGCTCACGGCCCACCAGGGCGCGTCGGCGACCAACCGGACGGCGCTGTGGTCGCTGCGGTCCGTGACGTTCGTCGGGCCGACCGCCGAGGCGTCGCGCACGTTCACCCGGACCGGGACGTGGCGGCCGCAGCCCGGCAAGCAGGACCTGTGGGTGTTCTCGGTGCGCGACGCGCGACGCCAGGAGATCCTCGTGCACGAGCTCGCCGCCGCGCTGCACCGGTCCGGGCAGCCGGGCGCGGAGCTCGTCCTGCCGCACGCCCTGCCCGCGCGGCGGCTGCGGGTGGGCGTCGCCGACGCCGACCACCTCCGGCTGCCGCAGGAGCTGCGGTCCACGACCGTGCAGGTCGGGGCACGGCTCGGCTGAACCGGCCCGGCTCAGCCCAGGGCCGCGGCGACCTCTGCGAGCAGGGGCGAGACGGCGCCGTCGGGCCCGCTCGCCGCCTCGCGCAACGCCGCGACCTGCAGGACCATCCACGGGCTGAACGCCCACGGCGTCGCGTCGACCGCGCGCCCCAGCGCGCCCGGCTCGGCCCACGCGAGCTCCGCGACCTCGTCCGGGTTCGCGGTGACCCCGCTCGCCGCGCGCGCGACGAACACGGGGCAGATCTCGTTCTCGACCACGCCCGACGCGTCCACGGCGCGGTACCGGAAGCCCGGCACGGCGACCTCGAGGCCGCTGATCGTGAGGCCCAGCTCGTGCGCGGCGTGCCGCGCGATGGACTCCTCGGTCGTCTCGGTCCAGCGCGGGTGACCGCAGAACGAGTTGGTCCACACACCGGGCCAGGTGCGCTTGGACAGCGCGCGACGCGTCACGAGGAGACGACCTGCGTCGTCGACCACGTAGCAGGAGAACGCGAGGTGCAGCGGCGTCTCCGTGGTGTGGACGTCGCTGCGCGCGAAGGTCCCCGTACGGGTCCCCTCGTCGTCGACGGTCACGACGTGGTCGGCGGCGACGGGCACGTGCACGTCGGTCATGGCTCCTCCAGAGGTCCTGCGGTGCTGTCGGGGGGTGCGCCGGCGGGGGACCGGTGCGAGCAGCACGGGCGCGGCGCGCCCGGGGCATCCGGCCCACTGTCACACACCGGGGGAGAGGAAGGAAGTCCGTCCGCGCTGCGGGCGCGTGGCGGGTGGGGCGCGGGTGCACCCGTCCGGCCCGACGGCGGCGCGCAGCCCCTAGCGTCCGTCCCACCAGTCGAGCACGAGGGTCGCGTCGAGGGTCAGCCACTTCGAGGGCTCTCCGGCTGCGGCGTCGACCTCGAACCACACCGCGCCCGGGTGCCGCGGCGACTGGAGCCACGCCCCGTCGGGCTGCCGGGCCGCGCGGATCATCTCGATCGCGTCGGCCGCCCGCGGGTCCGGGGGCGTGCCGTCGGACAGCGACGCCTCGCGGAGGTAGGTGGCCGCGTTGAGCACGCTGTAGTACGCGCGGTAGGGGTAGGTGAAGTACCCCACCCAGTGCGCGACGGGCTCCCCGGTCGACTCGCGGCGGAACAGCCCGCGCCGCAGGAGGTACTCCTCGCCCGAGCGCCGGGCGTCGCGGGCAGCGTCCGTGCCGCCCGTCGCGGCCTCGTGGGCGAGGAGGCCCTTGAGCGTGTTGAGGGTCGAGTGGAACGAGGACCGGACCGAGCCCTCGACCCACTCGCAGTTCCAGCCGCCGTCGGCCATGCGCACCGCGAGCATCGCGTCGAGGAGGGGCGCGACGTCGACGCCGAGCCACGCGCCGTTCGCCAGGGTCCACGCGTTGATGCAGCAGTCGACCTCCCCGCCCCAGTAGGGCAGGTCGTCGTACTCCCAGCGGCTGTTCTGCGCCAGGAGCTCGGCGGTCCGGCGCTCGCGCAGGACCGCCGGGTCCAGGCCCCACTCGCGCAGCGCGTTCAACGACCAGGTCGTCGCGGTCCACGGCTGCCCCGGGTGGTCGTCCGTCCCGGTGTCCTCCATGTCGAACCCGGCCGGGAAGAAGGCCCCTCCGGCCCACTGCCCGTCCGGGTCCTGCAGGGCGAGCAGCCGGGCCCCGAAGCCCTCGGTCGCGACGCGGGACCGCGTCTCCTGCCAGACGTCGTCAGGGGCGCGGACGAGGTCGCGCTCGACGCGCCAGCGGAGCGCGGGGTCGGAGTCGAGCAGCCACGAGACCAGAGCGTCGTCGGTCATCTGACGAGCGTACGACCGGGCGGGCCGGACGGACAGCGCGGGTGGCGGGCCCGCAGGGCGGGTGGCCCGTCTGCCGGTCTGCCCGGCGCCCGGGCGGTCGGGCGGTCGGGCGGCCCGTCTGCCCGGCGGCCGGTCAGACGAACCCGAAGACGGGCGGGAACACCACGACCACGACGGCCGCCCACACCGCGTACACGGGCAGGAACTGCGTCTGCCAGCGTCCGAGGGCCGCGAACGGCAGCCGCCTCCGCAGGAACCCGGTGAGGAGCACGGCCGAGCCCACGAGGTGCACGAGCAGCAGGACGTTGAGGCCCAGGGCCGCGACCTTGTTGGGGCTGAACCCGAACTCGGCGATGCGGGTCAGCATCGCGGTGAGCGCGACGGCGTCGACCGCGAGCGCCGCGACGACCAGGACGAGCAGGAGCGCGTCGAACAGGCGGGGTGGGCCGAGCGGGTCGCGGGCGGAGACCGAGTAGAGCAGCAGGCACAGGACGAGGACGAGGATCGCGTCCATGAGGATCAGGAGGCCGCGGTCGGTGTCGAGGAGGGAGCCTGCTGACGCGAGGACCACGAACAGCACGAGCAGCATGACGATCGTCAGCGGGGTGAAGACGCGCGTGAGGACGGGGGCGATGTTCTCGACGACGTTCTGCTTGGCCTCGACGAGCCACGCGGCCACGACGAGCGCCCCGGGCACGGCGAAGGGCAGCACCCACGCCTCGAAGAAGGGCTCGGGGTCGATCCCGACGAGGTTCAGGGTCCCGAACGTGAGCCCGAGCAGGACGCCACCGCCCAGTGCGAGCAGCGTGAAGTAGATCGCGAGCTCGCCCGTGAACCGGGCGAAGTCCATGCGGCCGGCGTCCGAGCGCCAGCGGCCGCCGACGTACGCGATCCCGACGAGGGCCCACAGCACGACGGGGGTGTGCAAGGCCGCGAGGAGCAGCGTCGAGCCCTCGGGCGCGAACGGGTAGACGTTGAGGACGACCGCGAGCACCGCGAACGGGGCCGCGAGCACGGCGCCCACGCCCCACGTGAGGCGGCGCTTCCACGCGAAGTACCCGGCGAGGAAGGGAACGACGAGCAGGCTGATGTTGCGCAGCAGGACCGTCTCGTCGCTGATGGTCTCCGCGGCGACCTTGACCGCGATCCCCGCCCCGACGGCGAGCGCGAGGACGACGGCGAGCTCGCGCCACGACCTGTCGCCGTGCCCCGTGCTGCCGGCATCCGGGACGAGCACGAGCTGCTTCCACAGCCGGTCGGAGTGCTCGCGGGCGAACTCGCGCGAGACCTCGTCCAGGTTGCCCATGCGCTTGACCGCGACGAGGAACGCCTCGTCGTCGTCGAGGCCTGTCGCGGTCAGGTCGGCGACCTGCTCGCGCAGGTGGTCCTCCATCTCGTCGACGTCGGCCCTGGAGATCGCCTGGCGTCGCTGGACGTAGGTCCGCCACTGGTCGATCTGGGCCTCGACCTCGGGGCTGGGCGCCATCACGCCCACCCCTCGGCGACGGTGCGGGACGACGGGGTGTCGCCCACGTCCTTCCACACCTGCTGGAGGGCGTCCGCGACGACCTGCCACTGCGCGCGGCGCTCGGCGAGCGCCTCGTGGCCTGCGGGCGTCAGGGCGTAGTGCTTGCGTCGGCGCCCGACGTCGGACACCCCCCACGACGCCTCGACGAGCCCCAGGCGCTCGAGCCGGTGGAGGAGGGGGTAGAGCATGCCGTCGGTCCACTGCATGTGGCCGCCCGAGAGGTCGTTGACGCGCTTGACGATCGCGTACCCGTACGACTCTCCCTCCGCGAGGATGCCGAGGACGAGCGGCGTGGCCGAGGCGGCGACGAGGTCCTTGTCGATGCGCATAGCACTCCTATGCCTAGTGCTGCTAGGGGTTACTAACCTAGCAGACCTAGGTATCGCTGGCCGCTGGGGCTGTGGTCGGCGCGGGCAGGGAGCGGCGCGAGGCGGCGCGGGCCGCGGGGAGCGGGGCCGGCGTGGGGCAGGTCAGGGGCAGTCCGCCCGCACCGTCTCGAGCGGACCAGGGTTGTCGCTCGCGTCGAAGGTCACGGTCGCCCCGTCCTCGTCCCACCCGACCTCGTGCGCACCGCCCTCCCGGAAGGGGACGATCTCCTCCAGCCCGATATGCCCGTCCGGGAGCACGGTCGACGCGAGCCTGCTCTCGTGCGGCCTCACCATCACGTCGACCGAGCCGGTGAAGAGAAAGGTCTGCTGCTCGACGACGACGTCGCACGTGGCCCCCGCCTCCGCGGGCAGGACCAGGACGTCTGCGGACGAGAAGATCAACAGGTCGATCACGGCGCCGAGCAGGACTGCTCCGGCAGACAGCATCCAGGCGACCTCGGCCCCCAGGGGCACCCGGACGCCACCTCGGGAGAACGGCGCGGACAGCGTGAGCAGCCAGACCCCGAGCAGCGCCACCCCGAGACCCACCGGGACGAGCACGTTGACCGCCCCCGCGGGCACCGGCCCGCTGGCGAGGACGATCAGGTCGTCGCCGGCCCATCCCCGCACCGCTCCGTACGAGAGGATCATGACCACACCGACACCGATCAGCAGCAGAGGGGCTGCCCTCACGGCCGACCGCGGAGAGGAAGGGGCCTCACCGGCAGGTTCCCCCTGCGGATCGCCGGTCGAGTCAACGGCGTCCGCCCGGTCGAGGCCTCGCGCATCCACGGTGGTCTGCGCGGGTCGCGAGGTGCGCCGACCGATACCGGCCAGAAGCCTGCCCACCCCCACGGCCAGCGCGATCACACTGAGAAGCTGGAAGACGATCAACGTAAGACCCATGACGAGCCCCACCACACCGTCCCGGTACCAGGACTGCCCCGCGACACCCAGGTACCTGGTGGCCCAGCCCCCGGCGAACCAGAGCGCAGCCAGGACGAACCAGGCGGCCGATCGCCGGAGGTCAGCAGGTGCGCGGCTCTCCCGTGGTGCGCCGCGCGCAAGCAGCACCGCGACCACTGCTCCGGCCCCGCACACGCCGAGCACGAACGGACCGGCCGACTGCCATATTCCCCCCATGGCAGGCATCCTGCCCCAGCGCCGCAGTTCATACGTGTGCCCGGTGTGCGAGGTCTGTGAGCGGTCGGGACCTCGGACACGACGTAGGGCCCGGCGCTGAGATTTGAGGCCTGGCCCTTCGAATAGTGCTAGGTGCGTGCCCGAGAGGTGGGAGTTGCTCGTCACCCCAGATCAGCGCAGCGCACGGAGCAGTGGCCCGTCACCGCGGCCACCGACCACCACGACCACCGCCCACGCCCGCCTCCGGACGCAAAAAATCCCGGCCAGGAGAACCTGACCGGGACTTCCCGAAGGTGAACCGGCTCGAAAGCCGAAACCCTTCTCACGTGAGTGGTTTCGGGAAGTCGCTGACCTGCACAGACATGCGACCCCAGCGACGCTCAGGCACACCCGAACCAGTCCTCCAGGCACACCTGTTGGCGCTCTCTCGTCGTTGGTGACAGCGCAGTGTTCGTCCCGCCGCAATCACCCGGGAGCACTTTCCGCGCGAAGGCACCTGCCCGCCCTTCGAAAACTGCTAGAGGTGCGTGCCCGAGGTGCTAGTTGCTCGTCATGTCGGGGTGGGCCGAAGGCGCTGACGTTGGGCGTCAATGCCCATTTGCTGCGCCGATGGACCCAGTCAGCACCGTCGCGCTCGGGATCGAGCTCCACCTGGTTCCCACGGCCGAAGGCGGCCGACGCTCGCCGCTTCTCGGCGGAAGTGAGCCTGATGTCCGCTTTACCTACCGGCCAAACTGGGGCCTTCCTGGGTGGCCCGACGGCGACCAGACAACGGCCCCGGCTCTCGGCTTCTCCCGGGTCGACATCCGACCTGGCGACAATGTTCGCGCCGTCATCGTCCCCCTCTTCCCCGTGGAGGTGCCGACGTGGCGCGGCGTGGTCGCGGGTGACGAGTTGAGGATGTACGAGGGCTCGCGGATCTGCGGCCGCGGCTATGTCGTCTGGGTGGAGGAGGCTACTTGGCCCATGCCGGAAGACGAGGCGGAGCGTTTCGTCAGATGGCTGGCCGACTCATCGCAGTGATCACGACGCCCGCGGCGCGCTATGCCCGAGCGAGGTCGGAGATGTAGTTCCCGTCGTCGGCTCCCGAGACTGCAGCGTGCTTCTCAAGCGTCCCGGCCGTGTGGCCGAGGGCCTCGGCGAGGCCCTAGTCCTCTGCGCGGCCGATCCACTTCGCCGACTCGCTAGTCTGCTCGCCCGCGCGGACCGCGTCGACCAGTGCCACGTACAAGCCTTCGTCCAGCGCTGCCGGGTTGGCCCCCAGGGCGCGCTGCACTACGGCCGCGAAGTCGCGAGGCGTCAGCCTCTCATCAGGATCGTCGCCGACGACGATCATCTTCGGGTCGATGATCGTGGCCCGGCGCAGGATATCGAACTGCTCGTCGCGAAACGCCTCCGCCTCGAGCATCGCCGTCACCCGAGCGTCCCACTCGGACTTCGTCATCGCCAGAGCAGGTTCGGCATCCACGACGGCGAGCTGGGAGCTCACGACCTCGCTGGCCATCTCGAACTCCAGCGCACGCTTCGCGCTCGTCGCACCGAGCGTGAACCACGGCAGCCGGATCGAGGAAAGCCGCTCCCGCAGCACCTTGAGCCCTGGCACAAGCGTCGTGCCCCAGAACCGCTTCACGTGCGGGGCAGCCGCGATCGCTCCCTGGATGGCCAGCGCCACCAACAGCTCGGCGAGCAGCCTGGCAAACTCCGCATCGGCATCACGTTGCTCCTGGGTGCGGGTGTCGTGCGGACCCGCGAGCGGATCTCCCCACGCCCCCTCTCCGGGCTCCCGATCCTCGACGCGCCGCCATGTTGCATGCCCCACCATGTGACCGGTCTCGTCGTCGAACAGCAACCCGGATTGGGCGCCAGAGTCCTTGCTCGAGTTCCCGAGGTGTTGACCGTCAGGGATGTTCGCTTCGTACCTCATGGCCCGAGGTTAGCGGGCACCCGCCATGCGCAAGCAGACGGAGAGCCTCGGCCGACCACGCCCAGGATCAACGTGCGGCGTAGTCCACCGCCGCCCCGCACCGTCCCCAAGGGCAGGGGGCTTCCTACTGAGACGCCGAAACCCGCTTCCTGGATCCCCCGGCCACAGCCACCGAGGAATCCCTGAAACGAC